>DASTNK010000089.1:0-3815 GCA_035720945.1 Burkholderiaceae bacterium | reverse complement strand
CCGCATTGATGATGCGGAAGTTGGGGACGCCGAACACGAGTTCATCCACGCCTATGCCCAGCGCCGCGCCACGCTCGGCCGCCATACGCTGGTTGGTGGCGTTGTCCAGGTCGAACAAATCATTGAGGTGCGCGGTGTCTTCTGAAAGCGGAGCCAGAACCGACGCCTCCTGATCAGCGAAGCGCGAGGGCAGCAACCGCACCGTGTCGGCGCGGCGCAGAGGGACCAGGGGGGGATGGCGCAAGGATTACAGCCCGCCGCGCCGCGCATCGAGCAGCATGCGCACGGTTTGCATGGCCGGCAACCCGCCATCCAGCATGTGATCGAGTGGCGTTTTGCCGTGGAATATGGCGTTGCGGTTGGGCAGACCGACCCATTTATCGGCCAGCTCATCGCCGTAGAGGATGTGCAGCGCCTTGTAGATGCCGACCAGGTACGAAATACGCGTGATGCGATCGACCTCGAGCACGCGGTCGGGTTTCTTTTTCCATTCGTAAAACGCGCTGCTGGACAACCCGCCCAACAGCGCGCAAGCGTCTTCATCGCGCAGGTTCCAGGCCTGGGCCAGTCGGAAGAATCCTTTTAGGGCCGACCGGGACAGACGTTCACGGGCCTGCCGACTGTTCAGATCGAACACGGGTGCGGGTTCGAAACGACTGCTGGGATAGGCGTAAGCGAGATCCACGATGTGACCCTCCGTATATGGAGAGTTTATTCTCTTTTTTTGGATAACTCCAGACAGCCATGCTGATGACTGCCCAGACATGGGAGTCGTGCCATCAAATTCGGCGGCATGAACCGGTCAATGACCGGACAGGGCCACCACACCCAGTAGAATCACGATACATCCCAGCCAACGCGCCGGGCCGACCTTTTCTTTGAGAATGAAATAACTGGCCAACGTGGCAACCATCAACGAGGTTTCCCGCAACGGCGCGACGAGACTCACCGGCGCGCCATGCTGGAGCGCATACAACACTAGTATGTAGGCTGTTGGCGACAAGAGTCCAACGATGAAGGCGAGCCCCCATTTACCCCGCATCCTGTCGCGCAGCTTGTTCCGTTGGAGCCATGCCGTGGGCGCCAACATACAGGTCATGCCAAGGCCGCCCATCCAGTCCAGAACAACCGGAACGATGCCGAGTGCTTTGACACTATAAGCATCGGACAGCGTGTAGCAAGCGATGAAAATCCCGATGACCACTCCCCAGCGCACCCCTACCCATGCCTGCGGCTTCAGGAACATGCGCCAGCGCGCCTGAGTGGCAATGAGCAATACGCCAATCACCACACAAGCGATCCCGATCAACCCCGAGGCGGTGGCTTGTTCGCCCAGCAACAGGAACGCGCCAGCCGTGGCCAGCAACGGCCCCGTGCCACGCGCAATGGGGTACACCACAGACAGGTCGGCCGCTTGGTAACCTCTCTGTAGATAGATGCCATAAAACAGGTGCAACACACTGGACAACGCAATGAACGCCACGACAGGCAGACTCCACGCCATACCGTCGAACCAAAGCACATAGATCACCCACGGCGCGAACAGCAGCGTGGAAAACAGGCGATATGCCAATACGAATGAGGCACCCGCCGACGATGCCCGCTTGGAAACCAGGTTCCAGGTGGCGTGCAGGACCGCGGCGAGGCAAACCAGCAGAAACAGATCAAGCGGCACGGAGTGGAGGTTTTGTTAGCGGCGGCGGGGTCGGCCTGTTGATCAGAGGATCTCGTCCAGGACGTCCGCCGGCCGGCACAGGCGCGTGCCTTTGGGTGTGACCACGAATGGGCGGTTCAACAAGATGGGGTGCGCAGCCATGGCGGCGATCAATTGTTCATCGGACAGTTCCGGCCCACCCAACCCCAGCTCATCGAAAACCGGCTCTTTGGACCGGATAGCCTCACGAGCGGTCAACCCGGCATGGCGGATGAGCGTTGTGAGCGCCTTCTCATCCAGAGGGGTCTTGAGATATTCCACGATGGTTGGGTTGACACCGTTATCCTGCAACTTCTGCAACACCGTGCGCGACGTGCCGCAGCGCGGATTATGGTAAATCGTGGTCATTGCTCTTCCCTTTGCGCACTATGCTTGAGATATCGCTATGTTACTGTGAAAGGCATAAGGTCAAAAGCCAATGGACCCCTGACCATCACCAGCCATAAGCGGACCGCGCACGGATCAGGCACAGGCAGGTTGGATGCCGCCTGTTTGCCGGCCCCGCCCGGCCACTGGTAAAGTGAGGCCGATCAAGCCTCCAATGGAATCTTCATGGCATTTCCGCGATCCGCCACCCTCGTCCGCACGATGCGTCCATGTCTGTTGTCGCTGGCGTGCGGGCTGTTGGCCGCATGCGCTAGTGGCCCGTCGGGCAATATATCCCTCATTCCGGCGGGCAAGATCGCGGCGCAAACCGAACAAAACGGTCTGGTCACACAATCGCTCAAATGGGAACACCACAAACCAGGCTGTCAGGGCGAATGCCCCACCATCAAACTGGACTCCATCGCGTTCCCGAGCGTGCCGATTCTCACCAAACTCGTCGACCACGCCCTGGCCACCATGACCGGGGTGGGTGGTCCGGGCCCCGCCCCCTATGACACGATCGCAGGTTACGAGTCGTATTTCTGGCAGACCGCGTCTCCCCGTGATTCCACCGACCTGTCGGCCAAGGCACGCTACCGCAACCAGCACCTCACGGTGATCGAACTCGACACTTGGCAGTATTACACCGGCGCCCCCCATGGCGTGTCGGCGACCCAATTCCTGAATTGGGACAATGCGCGCCGGCGAGTCCTGGGCATCGCCAATGTCCTGGAACCAGGCCAACACCCCGCCTATGTGGCGGCGTTGGACAAGGCTTACGAAGCGTGGCTGGCGCACAACCCGGAGGCGCTACGCGACCCCGCGACCTATCGCCGCATCTGGCCGTTCCAACCCAGCGACAATTTCGCATTGACGGACGAGGGAATGGTGGTGAAGTACGATTCGTACCAGATCGCGCCGTACTCGGCGGGCCAGCCGGAACTGCTCATTCCCTACGCGTCGCTCAAAGGCATTCTGCGCCCCCAGTACCTGCCGGGCCCCGGCTGAACACTCTCGACTTGAATGCTCAATGCCCCGCGTTGGGCACGGGTCCCCCAAGGTTGAAGTACCGTGATGTGCCGTCACCCTGGGGATTCGCGGGCTTTTCAGGCTTGGTCGATGGCATGGCGGGCGCCGTGGCCGGTGTTGTGACGCCGGTCACGATACCCTGCGTCGAGGAGTCCGGGTTCCGTGTGTCCGCCGCCTGGCCGGTGGGGTACGCTTCGGATGATGCCTTGGGAGTGCCAGCGCCACCCAGTTCGGGCACCGGTATGGTCTGAGCCTGATTGGCGATGTCTTTTTCGCGCTGTATGCGACGCCGGGCCAGCACTTTCCCAGCCTGAGAGTCCAGTTTGGCGGCCAGGTCATTGAAACCCTTCTGGCGGGCCCAATCGGCGGCGCTTTGCCCTTTCAGGTTGCGCATGGTCGGGTCGGCGCCAGCGTGCAACAACAACCGGACCATGGCGTCGCTGCCCGACAAGGCCGCCATCATGAGTGGCGTGGTGCCATCGGGCCCCGGGGCGTTGACGATGGCCTTGTCGGCAAGCAGCATCTTCGCGGTCTCCAACTGCCCCGTGGAGGCTGCGTAATGCAACGGGGTCCAACCCAGACGGTTGACTTTGGCGCCACGCTGGATCAGCGTCCGTGCGCGGGCGGTCTGCCCCACGATCGCCAGATACATCAGCGGCGTTTCATCAAGGCGATTGGCAAGGTTCACATTGGTCTGCGGGTCGGC
>DASTNK010000088.1:0-10704 GCA_035720945.1 Burkholderiaceae bacterium | reverse complement strand
CCCTCAAGAACATCATGGCCATTGCCTGCGGCATCGCCGACGGACTGGGCCTGGGCACCAATGCCCGGGCGGCCCTGATCACCCGCGGCCTGGCCGAGATGCAACGCCTGGGCGTCGCGCTGGGTGGCCAGGCGGACACCTTCATGGGCCTGACCGGCCTGGGTGATCTGGTCCTGACGGCCACCGGCCCGCTATCGCGGAATCGTCAAGCCGGACTGGCCATCGGGCAGGGCCAGGATCCGCGCCAGGTGCTGGCCAGCGGCACCACCATCGAGGGGGCGCGCTGCGCGGGCGCCGCGTTGGCGCTGGGACGTGCGCATCATATCGATCTCCCCATCACCCACGCGGTCTGCCGAGTGCTGTTCGACGGCATGGCGCCCCATCAGGCGGTCGCGGGGCTGCTGGCGCGCCAGGCACGCACCGAAGCCGCCTCACCGCCGTGACACGCTCTTCCATTTTCCCTCTTGCCAAGGATCGCTCATGAAAGCATTTTCCCGTTCCCGCCGCATCTGGCACAAGACCGCCCTGGGCCTGGCTCTGGCCGCGGCCACTTTCAGCGCACCGTCGTTCGCCGGCACCTGGCCCGACAAACCCCTGCACATGATCGTACCGTTTCCCCCAGGGTCGTCCCCGGACATTCTCGCACGCGTCATTGCCGACCCACTCGGCAAGACGCTGGGCCAGCACGTCATCGTCGAAAACAAACCCGGCGCCGGCGGCAACATCGGCACACGCGAAGCCACACGCGCCAAACCTGATGGGTACACCATCCTGATGACCATCAATGGCCCGATGGTCACCGCACCCAAGCTCTACAAGAAAACACTGGGCTACAAACCCGATCAACTCACTCCCATCACGTTGATCGGCACCAGTCCCAACGTGCTCATCGTGCCGCAGAACTCCCCCGCCAAGACCGTGTCGGAATTCGTCGCGCTGGCCAAGGCAAAACCCGACTCATTGAACTTCGGGACCGTCGGCCCCGGGAGCTCGTCGCATCTGTGCATGGCCATGCTGGAGCACAAGGCCGACATCAAGCTGCAACAGATTCCGTACGCCGGATTCCCGGAAGTCGTTCGATCGGTCGTCTCGGGTGACATCCAGGCGAGCTTCATGGTGCCGGGCATCGCCATGCCCCAGATCCAGGCGCACAAGGTACGGGCCCTGGCCATCACCAGCCTCAAACCCAGCGACATACTGCCCGGCATCCCCACCATGGCTTCACAAGGCTATCCGGGGTTCGAGTCGATCTCGTGGGACGCCATGTTCGTGCCGGCGGGCACACCCAAGGACATCGTTGCCCGGCTGAACACGGCGATCACCCAGATACTGCGGCGGCCCGACGTGAAGAAGAGAATGGAAGCCCTCTATTTTTCACCAGCCCCTTCGACACCGGAGCAACTGACCGCGCTGATCAAGTCCGATACCGTGAAATGGGGTGGCCTGATCGATCGCCTGCACCTGTCTCGGGATTAGGGGCGCCATTCTCTGCGCAACGCGCCGAGGATAAGCAGCCGAATTAGTCAAACAGGACGCTAGGCGTCGATGCCGACCGCGCCCCGATAGCCCTCTTGGCGCCAAGCCTCATACACCGTGACCGCCACGGCATTCGACAGGTTGAGGCTGCGCTGCCCGGGCATCATGGGCAGGCGGATGCGCTGCCCGTCGGGGAACCAAGCCATTTGTTCAGCCGACAAGCCGGCGGTCTCGCGGCCGAACACGAAGACATCGCCGGCCTGGAACGTGAGCGCGTCGATATGGCGCGCGCCGCGGGTCGTGATGGCGAAACGGCGGGCCGGGTCGCCGCCAATGTGGGAAAACGCTTTCTCCAGCGTGTCATGCACCCGCATGTCGGCCCACTCGTGATAGTCGAGCCCCGCCCGCTTGAGTTTCCGGTCATCCAGCTCGAAACCCAACGGGCGCACCAAATGCAGACGCGCACCGGTATTGGCCGCCAACCGGATGACGTTGCCTGTGTTGGGGGGAATTTCGGGCGCAACCAGTACGATATGAAACATGAGTCATCCATCAGGAAGAAAAGTGATGTCGCGTGCGTGCGAGAACCAGCACACTCACCGATGCGGCGCCAGAATCCTTGAACGCCCGCGCGATACCATGTGCAGTGCTGCCGGTGGTCAGAACATCATCGACGACGGCGATGTCGTATCCATCGACGCGCCCCGTGCACTCGTACAGACCCCGGGCGTTCCGGATGCGCTCGCCTCGCGACAGACTGGCCTGGCGCACACCTTCACGCACGCGTCTCAGCAGGGCGGGACGACAAGCCAACCCCAGCCGCCACGCCAACGACCGGGCGACTTCTGCGGCGGGGTTGAAGCCACGCTTGCGGACCGACGCGCGGCTGGCCGGCACTGGAACCAGGATTGTATGATGCGGCAGCCCGGCCGGGTCCACGTGGATGCGTTGCGCCAGGATTCCAGACAGCACCCTCGCACACGTGAAACGCCGGGTCTCTTTCAGTTGATGAATGAGCAAATCGCCAGGGAACTCATAGTCGAACGCCGCCAACACTCTATCAAACGACGGCGGCATGGCGGCGCAGTCGGGACAGGTGTCCAGCCCTTCGAGAGACAATGCGCAGATCGCGCAGCGCCGCCGGCCATCCCGCATCGTGGCCGAGACCTCGGCCAAACAGTCTGGGCAAAGCCGGCCGGCCCGGGCCCGGCCCCGACACAAAAGACAATCCGACGGCAGGGCATCGACCTTGCTCTCGACCCAGCGACGCGAAACACCGGCGCATCGCGCCAACCGTGCCAGGGTGGCCGACACCGATTCGCGCACGCCCTCGGGATACGCCATAATGAGCCTCCGTTTCTTCGCCACACTCCTCCGGGCATCTAAACACAACCGCCCGCCGCGAACCAGACGATACACACCAGAATGTCACAGCCCCCGACTCTGCCCCTGAGCCCCGCCCACGTCATCCAGCAATTCTCGCGCCGCAGCCCGCTGGATGCGGCACAGTTCCTGTACGGGGAAGTCGCCCAACGCATGCTGCAGCGCCTGAGCTACATCCGCGTGGCCCCCAAGTCGGTGTTGGATGCCGGCTGCGGCGCGGGCCATGCCATCGAGCCGCTGAGATCGCGCTACCCGGAGATGGACTACACAGGGCTGGACTCCTGCGCCGCGCTGCTCGACGTGGCGCGCCAGCGCTATACGGAAAAGCCGGGCCTGTGGAACAAGCTGCGCAACAAACCCGCGCGCGCCGTCCGGTTCGTCGAAGCCGACATGGCCGCGTCCGGTCTGCCCGACGAGTCACTCGACCTGATCTGGTCCAACATGGCGCTGCACTGGCACCCACGCCCGCACGACGTGCTGAGCGAATGGCGGCGCACACTCAAGCCGGGCGCGCTGGTCATGTTTTCCTGCCTGGGTCCGGGTTCGTTGAAGAACCTGCGCGAGGCGCTGACGGCCGCCGACATTCACACGGCGACACCCGCCTTCGTCGACATGCATGATTTCGGCGACCTGCTGATCCAGCGCGGATTCTCCGACCCGGTCATGGACCAGGAGATTCTCACCCTGACATACCGCGAAGCCGGAAAGCTGCTGGACGACATCCGCGACCTGGGTGGCAACCCCAGCCTGGCCAGGCAACGGGGCCTGGCGGGGCGCGCCTGGAAGCAGCGGCTGACGGCGGCGCTGGAAAAACAGCGTCATATGGACGGCACGATCCACCTCGAGCTCGAAATCGCCTACGGCCATGCATGGCGATCCATGCCGCGGAAAGTCATTGGCCGCCCCGCCGCCCCGGTGGACGCGTCAGGGCACCGCCCGCGCGTGCGCCCACGCGACGAGACCGATTCCTGAGCCGTCCAACGAGAAGCATTCACGAGCCGGCGGCGTGTCGGTCAGGAATTGTTTTTCTTGCGCGACGAGTCAATGCCCAGTTGCTTGAGCTTGCGGTACAGGTGGGTGCGCTCGAGTCCGGTTTTTTCGGACACGCGCGTCATGCTGTGATTCTCGCGCCCAAGATGGTATTCAAAGTAGATGCGCTCGAATTCGTCGCGCGCGTCGCGCAAGGGCTGATCAAGCGCGATGCTGCCCAATAGCGAATTGTCTGGTTCTGGCGCGGTGGCCATTTCCGGCATCGGCACGGTGGTAAGGGGCTTGTCTTGTTCGGCGCGCATGCCGGCCGGCATGCGCGCTGCGGCCATCAAGGCGGGCGAGACGACCGGACGGGCCAGGCCCGCCGCGACCGTCTTGAGCAGCTTCTGCAAGGTGATGGGCTTTTCAAGAAAATCCACCGCGCCAATGCGTGTGGCCTCGACAGCGGTGTCGACTGTGGCGTGGCCGCTCATCATGATGACCGGCATGTCGAGCAGCCCCTGGGAGCTCCATTCCTTGAGCAGACTGACCCCGTCGGTATCCGGCATCCAGATGTCGAGCAGAACCAGATCGGGGCGAACACGCAGGCGCGACGCACGGGCTTGCCCGGCGTTTTCCGCGAGCTCGACAGTATGCCCTTCATCGTAGAGAATCTCCGAGAGCAGTTCGCGAATGCCCACTTCGTCGTCAACAACCAGAATTCTGGCCATAAAGCGTCACCTACCTTTTTTGCGCATTATCGTTCGCCTGCGCCTCTTCGTCCATAGCAGACTGCTGGTGCGCAAGGCGCGTCAACAGTATCGAAACCCGCGCCCCGCCTTCCTTCCGATTCGAGATGTCGACGCGGCCACCGTGCTCTTCGACGATCTTCTTCACAATGGCCAACCCCAGGCCCGTTCCCGTCACCTTGGTCGTGACATAGGGCTCGAACACACGTGACAGCACCTGGGACGCGAACCCCGCGCCATTGTCGGAAACCGTCAGTCGGACAGCGGGCAGATCCCCGCCGCTGTTGGTGCCGGAATGCATGAGCCGCGTCTGTACGTATATTCTGGCGCCAGCCAGAGTGCGGGCCTGAACGGCCGAGTCGCGGGCGTTGGCCAGGAGGTTGTGCGTCAATTGCCGCAACTGGGTGGGATCGCCCTCGATCGCCGGCACCTCCTGATCAAACTCAGCCTCTATTTTGACACTTTGCCCGTCATCGCGCACGGCGCCACCCGCCGGGTCCCAGCCATACAGCGTCAGAACCTCGGCGATCAGCGCATTGATGTCGATGCGTTCCATCTGCGCGGGGGGCGTGCGGGCATACTCGCGAAAATCGTCCACCATCTTCTTGAGCGACGCGACCTGATTGACGATCGTGTTCGTCGAGCGCGCCAGGATGGCGGCGTCGGCATCGTTCAGATGACCATCGAGCTTCATGGCCAGCCTCTCGGCCGATAGCTGAATGGGAGTGAGCGGGTTCTTGATCTCGTGCGCCAGCCGCCGGGCCACCTCGCCCCAGGCCACGACACGATTGGCCGAAATGACCTCGCTGATGTCATCGAACACCACCAGATAGCCGTTGCCACGCCCGTCCACGCTGAGATGCGTGCCACGCGCCAAGAGCGTGATGGCATGCATCTTCTTTTCGTTGTCGTCCGCCCGTTCGATTTCAAGCTCGAATTGCTTCTGCCAGTAGAGACGTTCGGATCCCACCGCCGCATGTTCGGCGAACGCGGCGCGGACCAGCCGAACCCATTCCAACGCGGCGTCGATGGTCTCCAGCGGGCGCCCGATCACCGAACGCAGATCCAGATGCAGAATGGACTGCGCCCCTTCGTTGAACATGGTCACGCGGAACATCTCGTCGAAGACCAGCACGCCGGAGGACAGATTGCTCAGCACGGTTTCCAGATAGACATTCGAGCGTTCAAGCTGCTGCCGGTTTTTCTCGACCATCTGGCGGGCCTCGTCCAGTTGCCGGGTCATGGCGTTGAAAGACCTCGTCAACTGCCCGACCTCGTCTTTGGCCGGCGGCTCGGGCAGTGGCCGGTAATCGCCCACGCCCACTGCCTGGGTGCCCGCCGCCAGTGTCAGCAACGGCCTCACCAGGCGACGCGATATCGCCAGGGCCACCACCATGGCGGCGAATACCGCCAGAATGAGCGCGAGCGTCAGTGTGATGCCGTAGAGCTTGCGCAGGCCTAGCCGCGACAGCGCCAGCTCCTGATAGTTGCGGAACCCATTCTGGACCAGATTGGCGTTGTGGGCGATGCGCTCGGGCACGGCCTGGATCACCTGCAGCCATCGTCGATCCGGCGATACGCCCATCAACGATGAGAACGAACTGGCCGAATTCAGGGGGATGATCACGCGCAGGCGCAAGCCCGTACCGCCTCCGCTTTGCGACTGGGAAAATCCCGGCTCATCCGTTTCTGCCGCCGAATACCCGTTCGAAACACGCAACTGGTTCATCACATTGGATGGTGGCAGCGCTGGCAGCAACTGGCCGTAGACGGACGACGAAAACGCGATCAAGCGCCCGTTGCCGGTGAACACCATGGCTTCGGCGATGCCATTGGCCTCGCGCAAGCGGGTAATCGCGATGGCCTTGTCCGCATCGTCGGTGGTTTCCAGGCTCGCCGCGATCGCCCGCGCCCGCGAGGTCAGGTCGGCAATCTGGGAGTCAAGCGCGGCGCGCCCGAGATTGAGCCCCGCCTCCAGCGCGGTGTCGACCCTGACGTTGAACCAGGATTCGATCGAGCGCGACATGAACTGCACGGATAGAACGTAAATGAGCGCGCCAGGCAGCACACCAATCAGGGCGAACGACAGCGCGAACCGCGCGGTGATGCGCGCCCCGAACTGACGCCGCCGTATTTGCCGCATCAGGCGTCCCGCCAGCACGACCACCCAAAGAATCAACGCCACCGCCAGCACACCGTTGAGCATCAGCAACGTGTCGTACTGCTGTGCGTAGCGCGAGGCGTTCCCCGTCGACCACACCAGCAGCGCCAGCAACGCCAGAGCACTGACCACCGCGATGGCCAGCAGCAGGCGCAGGCCCCACCTCAGGATGGATCGGCTGTGCCGGTGGTGACTGAAAATGTGAAATCTTTCCATGGGGTCGACAGGGACCAGGCGCTACTGTTGAAGGCGTCGATCTGAAACGGCCGCGCCAGGAGTGAGGTATCGAGCCGCACCCGTATGCGGCCTTTGTATTTCTTGCCGGGCTCAAGCTCGGACGTGTTGGCCACGGCCCAGTCGCGGATGTGGCGAACCAAGGCCATGGCATCGTCGAAACTGGGTTCCGGCATGGTGAGATCGCTGGTGCCGACGCGCCACTGGCGTGTCAGGGCGTTATAGACGATGCGCCACGTCCGCTGTTTGTCGACCACGGTTTTGTCGAACCACCACCAGCGTTCAGCCACGATACTGAGATCGGCGGTGAAATACACCGGGACGCCTTTCTCCGCCACGTTGCGCAGTTCGTGGTTGACGGTCAGGTCGACATCGGCATCGACGTACAGTTTGCCCTGGCGGACGACTGGGTCGACACGCACGACCTGATTGACCGCGCCGTTGGCTGACACGGGAGGCGTCGGCCCGGCAAGCAGCAGACAGATCGAGAAAGCACACATCAATCGGAAAATCATTGCAATGCCGCACTCCCTCGTACTCTTCTCGAGCCCTATTTTTGACCGTCCGGCGTCCGCTTTGCAAATGCGGCGTAGAAAAACCCGTCGCCGACGTCCGGCGAACCGATGGGCAGCAACTGCCCGGGCGCTGGAAGGCTGGTGGCGTCAGGGTGGCGTTTCCGAAACCGGGCGGCCTGACGCACCCCCTCTTGGGGGAACACCGAACACGTCGCGTACACCAGGCGCCCACCCGGCCCGACCACGCGCCACAGCGCGTCGACAATGCGTTCCTGCAAACGAGCCGTCGCCACGACATCCTGGCTCTGCCTGAGCCAGCGGATGTCCGGATGACGGCGCACGATGCCGGAAGCCGTGCAAGGCACGTCGGCCAGCACCGCGTCGAACGGTGTTCCGTCCCACCACGCATCGACGTCGGCGGCGTCGGCGCAGCGCAGCGAGACCGCATCGGACATCAACCCCAGACGATCGAGATTCTCGCGGATCCGGGCCAAGCGGGTGGCATCGTCATCCAGCGCCAGTAGCCGCACGTCGGCCAGTTCGAGCAGATGCGCGGTCTTGCCCCCAGGCGCCGCGCAGGCGTCGAGCACACGCTCGCCCGCCACGGGGGCCAGCAATGCGGCGGCCCGTTGCGCGGAGATGTCCTGCACAGACCACCATCCCTCGTCGAACCCCGGCACGGCCCGCACCGGCCGCGCCGTGTCGAGCGTGACCGCCCGCCCATCCAACGCCCGCGCCTCGAGGCCAGCATCACGCAAACGCGGCAACAAATCACCCACAGAGGAGCGGCGGGTGTTGACACGCAAGGTCATGGGACCCGGGCGATCCCCCGCTTCGAGAAGCGCCCGCCAGTTGTCCGGATAGGCCTCGCGCACCAGACGCAGCCACCATTCCGGGTAATTCCACCGGGCTTCGTCACTTTGCGCAGCCTGGGCTAAAATAGAACGTTGCTCACGCGCGAATCGGCGCAACGAGGCGTTGACCAGTGCTTTGTAGGGCCGCGTGGCCCGATGCGCCGTTGCCGCCCTCACCGCCTGGTCCACCACGGTGTGTACGGCGTACACAGGCAGATCGCGCCGCGCAGGGATGGCATCCGGGTCGGGCTGGGCGTGGTCGAGTGCCGTGTCCAACACGGCAAGCGCTACCAGCAGCAAGGCATCGGCTAGGGCATCGGGCGGCGTGCGGCGCACCAGAATGCCGCGAACCGCTCGTGCCAGCCCCAGGCGCCGCATGACGTGAAACGCCACTGCCTGGACCGCCGGGCGCGATTCCCGCGCCACCTCGGCCAGCGCGTCGGACAACGACCGGCCCGACGACACCGCCCGCACGCACTGCGCGCTGTCCAGCAAAATGTCGGACAAAGGCGGGCGGGGCGGCGGAGAGGAATTATCGGGCACGAGGTGTCTGGCCTGCTGGAATCATGATTTTGAATGCGACTTTATCATCAAATCATCGGGTAACCCCCATGGGTGGACCGAACCACCCTCGTCGTCACAATCCGTTTCTCTTCACCCAACCACAAGACTACCAGAGGTCTTTTCCATGAATTCCCCCAAAGTCGGTTTCGTCAGCCTGGGTTGCCCCAAGGCGTTGGTCGACTCCGAGCGCATCCTCACCCAGTTGCGCACCGAAGGCTACGCCATCACCCCCGACTACGATAACGCCGATGTCGTAGTCGTCAATACCTGCGGGTTCATCGACAGCGCCAAGGCGGAATCCCTGGACGCGATCGGCGAGGCGTTGGCCGAAAACGGCCGGGTCATCGTCACGGGCTGCATGGGCGTGGACGAATCGGCCATCCGCCAGGTCCACCCGTCCGTCCTGGCCGTGACCGGCCCACAACAGTATGAACAGGTCGTGCGTGCGGTGCATGACGCCGCGCCGCCCAATCTCCAACACGATCCTTATGTGGACCTGGTGCCGCCACAAGGCGTCAAGCTGACCCCGCGCCACTACGCCTACCTCAAGATCTCCGAAGGCTGCAACCATCGCTGCAGCTTCTGCATCATTCCATCGATGCGAGGCAATCTGGTCAGCCGCCCCATTGGCGACGTCATGGGCGAGGCCCGCCGCCTGGTCGACGCGGGTGTCAAAGAACTATTGGTGATCTCGCAGGACACCAGCGCCTACGGCGTGGATGTCAAATTCCGCACAGGTTTCTGGGACGGACGCCCCATCAAAACCCACATGACGCAACTGTGCGAGGCGCTGTCCGCGTTCGGCGTCTGGGTGCGCCTGCACTACGTGTACCCGTACCCCCACGTGGACGAGGTCATCCCGCTGATGGCCGACGGCCGCCTGCTTCCCTACCTGGACATTCCGTTCCAGCATGCCAGCCCGCGCATCCTCAAGGCCATGAAGCGTCCGGCCTTTGAAGACCGCACGCTGGCGCGCATCAAGACCTGGCGCGAAACCTGCCCCGACCTGACCCTGCGCTCGACCTTCATCGTGGGGTTCCCGGGGGAAACCGAAGACGATTTCCAGTACTTGCTGGACTGGATGTCCGAGGCCCAGCTCGATCGCGTCGGCTGTTTCCAGTATTCGCCGGTACAGGGCGCGCGCGCCAACGAACTGCCCGACCAGGTGCCCGACGATATCAAGCAGGACCGCTGGGAACGCTTCATGGCGCACCAGCAGGCCATCTCCGTCGAACGGCTGGCGCGCAAAGTGGGGACGGAAATCGACGTGTTGATCGACGAGGTCGGTGACGACCAGATCGTGGGCCGCTCCAGCGGCGACGCGCCCGAAATCGATGGGAATGTGTTCGTCAGCAGCGAACGCCCGCTGCAACCGGGCCAGATGATCCGGGCGCGTGTGACGGAATCGGACGAATACGACCTTTACGCCGAGGTGGTGTAGGGCGTTTTGGTTGAAGTGGCCGCATTCGTCGTTTAAGTTCTGCGGGCACAGTACCTTTGGCCTGGCTTCTTAGTCAGGCCAGACGAGCACGGGCCCCAGGCTGACTAATCCGCCTGTGTCTGCCAACCCTGAACGAAGGCAGCGACAGGCTGGCGCCGCCCCCCCGCCTTCTGCAGCTCCAGCAGACGCAGCACGCCATCGGCCGTCGCCACATCGACGCCCTGGGCCGACACTGACTCAATGCCGCCGGGGGCTTGCCGGGCCGGGCCATCCAGCGCCTGCGCCATCCAGACCTTCACTGGGTCGGCCAGGCCCGGCAGCGTCATGGTGGCACCCGGCACGGGGTTGAATGCCCGTA
>DASTNK010000087.1:0-3339 GCA_035720945.1 Burkholderiaceae bacterium | reverse complement strand
GATCGGCCGCACCGATCTGCACGACAAGGTGTTCGCCGCCATTCACGAAGAAAACAAGCCCATCTACGACGAAAAGGCCATTCTGGACTGGATCGCCACGCAGGGTGTGGACCGCGCCAAGTTCAAGGCGGTGTTCGATTCTTTCGGTGTGCAGACCAAGGTGACGCGCGCGAATGAGTTGGCGAAGAACTACAAGATCGACGGGACGCCGAGTTTCGCAGTGGATGGCAAGTATGTGACGTCGCCGGCCATGACGAACGGTTATGAAAGTTCGATCGAGGAAACGCAGCGGCTGGTGGATATGGTTCGCAAGCAGAGTCAGAAGAAGTAGCGTTTGAGTTCTGCCGGCTTGAGATGATTGCTTGGTTCTTTAGTCGGACCGGGCAGGGTAGCCAACAGTGGGCCTCCGTCGCTGCGGCCCGGCTGCGCCGGGCTTCCCGGCCAATCACGCCAGCGCGGGGCGGTCGCGAAACTCGCGGGGCGATCAGCCCACTGGGCTGATCGCAGGCGCCCCGCTCAAACAGTCGCTCCCTTGCCTCCCCGCGCTGGCGTGATTGGCCGGCTTGCGACAAAGTCGGCCCACTGTTGGCTACCCTGCCCGGTCCTTGCGCTGGCGTGGGTTGTTGCACGCAGAGCGGTGGTTGTTCACAGAGCGTCCAATGGCTGGCGCTCAACGAATACGTCAACGACGCCCTTCGCGTGGGGCTGTTGGCAAATGAATCGGAAACATCAGGGTGGCTTGATGCTCAGGCGGCGTGATCCAGTGCCTGCGCCAGGTCGGCGATCAGGTCGTCCACCGCCTCCAGGCCCACGTGCAAACGCACCAGCGCCTGATCCTTGCCCTGGTCCTTCCAATAACTGTGCCCGGCCACGGCCGCCTTGTCCACGAGCTGGACCAGGCTTTCAAAGCCACCCCACGAGAACCCGATACCGAACAGACGCAGGGCGTTGACGAAACGGTGCGCCGCCGCGTCATCGAGCTTGAGCTCAACCGACAGCATGCCGTTGGAGCCTGTGCAGTCGCGCCGCCAGAGCGCGTGCCCGGCGTCGGCCGGCCAAGCGGGGTGGTAGATGCGGGTGACCTCGGGCCGCGCGGCCAGGAATTCACAGACGCGCAAGGCCTGTTGGGCGTGTTCGCGCATGCGCACCGGCAGCGTGCGCGCGCCGCGCAAGGCCAGCCAGGCATCATCGGCGCTGATCGAATACCCCATCGCGTAATGCGTGTCGTTGATGCGACGGGCCAGCCCGGCATCGTTGACGACGACGGCCCCGAGCATCAGGTCGGAGTGCCCGCCCACGTACTTGGTGCCGGCGATGATGGAGACGTCCGCCCCCAGGGCGAGCGGTTGATAGATGTAGCCAGAGCCCCAGGTGTTGTCGGTGGCCAGGATGAGCCCGCGTTCGCGGGTGAACGCCGCCAGCGCGGGAAGGTCGAGCATTTCGAAAAGCAGGGAGCCCGGGGATTCGACGTACACGACCCGGGTGTTGTCGCGCACGAGCCCGGCCAGGGTTTTCGGATCGGCGGAGGCGTAGGTGACGTCGATGCCCATGCGGGTGAACACGGTCTTGTCCAGGTTGCGCACGGGGCCGTAGACGCAGTCGGCCACGATGACGTGGTCGCCGGTGTTGAGCAGGCTCATCAGGGCGACTGTGATGGCCGCCATGCCCGAGGGTGCGAGGAAGCAGCGCTGCCCGCCTTCGAGATGGCAGAACACTTTCTCCAGCGCGGCGTGGGTGTCCATGCCGACGCGCCCATAAGTGACGACGCGTTCACCGCGCGCCTTGGCGGCCTGGGCGCGCGCCAGAGCGTCGAGGTCGGCGAAGCGGACGGTGCTGGTCCGCATGGAGGGGATGGAGACGGGCGCGGTGCCGGTTTTCGGGTCGAATTCGGCGGTGCCGGTGTGCTGCAGCAAGGTTTCGAGGCGGGCGGGAGAGTCAGTGTTGGCCATGTCGCGGGGTTTTGTTGTGTGGTAAAAACAGATGGAACTACGGGCGGCGGCAGGCATCCAGTGCGCTCGAGTGCAAGTGCGCAAGCCATTCAAACGAAACACTCGCCGCGCCGACCAAGGCATCCATCATACGACCATATCATGCTGACCACGGAAATCTGCCTGTCGTTCTTCGGTATCGCGGTATTGCTGGCGCTGGCGCCCGGGCCGGACAATCTGTTCGTGCTGATGCAGTCGGCGCTATGGGGGCCGCGCGCGGGGTTGTTCGTGGTGTTCGGGTTGTGCACGGGGCTGGTGGGGCACACGCTGGCGGTGGCGGTGGGCCTGGCGGCGGTGTTCGCGGCCTCCCAGACGGCATTCACGGTGCTGAAGCTGGTGGGGGCGGTGTATCTGGCGTATCTGGCCTGGGGCGCGTTCCGGGCACATGGGCAGATGATGCAGGGGGAAAAGCTGCCGCGGCGCACTGGTGGTGAGCTGTATCGGCGCGGGATCATCATGAACCTGACGAACCCGAAGGTGTCACTGTTCTTCCTGGCGTTCCTGCCTCAGTTCACGTCACCCGATCGTGGGTCAGTGGCGATGCAGACCGTGTATCTGGGGCTGTTGTTCATGCTGGCGGCGCTGCTGGTGTTCGGGAGCATCGCGTTCTTTTCTGGGGCGTTCGGAACGTTGTTGCAGCGCTCGGTGCGGGCGCAGAAGATTCTGAATCGAACGGCAGGGACGGTGTTTCTGGGGCTGGCGTTGAAGCTGGCGTTCATGCATCGGTGATGGATGGCACCACGCGTCATAAAGCAAGATAAAACTGCCTTGTATTGCCGCGACCAAAGAGGTATTGCCATGACCACACTCACCATCACCTCGCGGAGCCAGGACACGTTTCGGAAAGAGGTGCTTCAGCATTTGGGCGTGGCACTGGGTAGCCAGGTCGAGGTCAACTTGCTGCCAAATGGCCGGGCCGAGCTGAAAGCGGCCAAATCCAAAGGTTCAGCCCGCGAGCCGCAAAGCTTCTTGAAAGGCAAGACCAACGACACCAAGTTGATCATCAAGGAGATTAACGACGCAATCGCCGACACCAACGTGTGGCCGCGATCCACACGCTGCTGAACACGAGAGACATAGTAGCCAACCGCCGGGCCGTCGATACCGGTCTGGCGATGCTCGATGCCTGCGGCGATTTCGCGGACGGGTGGCCTGCCCCACCGCTTGGGCAAGCCGGCCCAGCTTCTCTACCGCGACAAGAAAAAGTGTCTGTTCCGGCCAGCGCGCATTTCCCAATGAGCTAGACTGCTTCTGGCCGAAACGCCACTGACGGCGCAGTTCCGGCCAGCGCGCATTTCCCAATGAGCTAGACTGAATAGCCGAAGAAGTTGAAGACATTACAGGTTCCGGC
>DASTNK010000086.1:0-14483 GCA_035720945.1 Burkholderiaceae bacterium | reverse complement strand
GCGAACACCGCGCCCGGCCCGTAGGTGGCGTAGCGCACGCCGGTTGCCGTGACGGCCGCCAGTGCGACCGGGATCAGCGACCGGGGACGCAGTTCGAAGAGCAGGAGCTCGATGGCCATCACCAGCGATGACACTGGTGCGCCGAACACGGCCGCCATGCCGGCGGCGGCGCCGGCGGCCAGCAGGGTCTTGCGTTCGGTGGCGGTGACGGACAGGAGCTGGCCGATCAGCGAGCCGAGCGCCCCGCCAGTGGAAATGATGGGGCCTTCAGCGCCGAACGGGCCGCCGGTGCCGATCGCGAAGGCGGACGAAACCGGCTTGAGCCAGGTGACGCGGGGTGGAATGTTGGATTCATTCTGCAGGATCTGCTCCATGGCCTCGGGGATGCCGTGGCCCTGGATGGCGCGTGAACCCCAGCGGGCCATGATGCCGGCGATCAGTCCGCCGATGGCGGGCATCAGGATCACCCACAGGCCCAACTGGTTGTGGGCGGGCGACAGGACGAACGAACCGGTGCGTCCGGCGGCGGCTGGCCCGACGACGTCGGAAATGCGCCCGTAGAAGGTGACGTCCGTGATGATATTGATCATGAACATCAGCAACTGGGCGATCAAGGCGGCGATGGCGCCCAGAATGATGGCCAGAAGGCTGATCCAGAGCACCCTGCGCCCCAGCGTGGTCGAGCCCCGGGTGATCCGGGCGTCTTCCATGGTGGTGTCGAGGGCTGGTGCGATAGGCACCGTACCCGGGCTGCCGGACGCGATGACTGACCGCGTCGGGTGTGCGGAGGCACGTTTCGTCATGCGAACTCCTGAGACCGGAGCGGACACCAGGGTTCGTTCCGGGATATGGCCCGAAAGTTGGGCAGCCAGCCAGAGGCTAGGGCCTATTCATACGAAAGGCCCCAAATCGCGGGCGAATCCCACTTCGGCCTGCTCAGGTGTCGTGACGGGCAACAGCACCACACCGTCGGTCATTATAGTGCTGGCGGTAACGGCCCTCAGGCCGCCGGTGTCCATTCGTCGCCGAACACTTCGGGTTCGTCATACGCCAGCAGGTCGCGGTAATGGTGATCGATGTTCTCGTTGAACAACAGGCTGGCCATGCCCCGTGACAGGCGCAGAGCGCCGTCGCTCACGGCGGGGATGTCGCCCGAGACCGTGCCGTGTGTTAGCGAGGCCGGGTAGCAGAGGCAGTGGACACGCGACAGACCGGGCAGCGGATTCTCCGGCTTTTCCTGGAATTCGAAAACCGGGCCCAGATCGGGTGAGTCGTGGAGTTCCTTGTCTTCCTGGCCGGGTTCGGGCTGGTAGCGATCACCCCAGAGGCGCACGTGCGGCGCGATGCCGGCGTATTCCGGGCGGGCCTGCCAGTCGACGCGGAAGCCCGTGGCGATAATGAGGAAGTCCAGATCGAAGGTCTTGCGCGGTGTGCGCAGCACGAGGCGCCCACCGCGTGGGGCCACGTCGAGTATGGGTGAACCCAGGTTGAAGCTGGCGTTGTCGTGCCGCGAGACCCGCAGCACGCTGGCGCGCGGTGGTGGCACCTGCTGCACGTTGATGTAGTGGCGGATGCGCCATTTCCAATCGTCGGGCAGATGCACATAGCCGTTGGTGAAACCGGCGCTGCCGGCGCCCTTGCCCTTGTTGACGCGGGGCAGGTCGGGCCGGCGGATGATCAGGTCGACGTGCGCGGCGCCGTTTTCCAGCGCCGTGGCGGCGCTGTCCATGGCCGAGGCGCCCGCGCCCACCACGCCGATCCGCTTGCCGCGCAGCGCGGCGTAGTCCATCTCGTCGGACGAATGCGCCCAGAGTCGCCGATCGAGGTTTTCGACGAAGCCGGGAATGAACGGACCCCCCAGGCCTGCGCGTCCGGTGGCGAGCACGACATGGCGCGCGAGCACGCGTTGTGGACCGGACGGCGTCTGGAGACGCAACCGCACGTGGTCGGCCTGTGGAACGATACTGTCGACGTGATGCTCGTTGTGGACATCCAGGTTCATGACGCGACGGTACCAGCGCAGATAGTCCATCCATTGCAGACGCGGGATCTTGTCCAGCGCATCCCAGGCCGCGATGCCATACTGGGCTTCGAACCAGGCGCGGAACGTCAGGGATGGCAGGCCCAGCGCGGGGCCGGTGAGCTGCTTGGGCGAGCGCAGGGTTTCCATGCGGGCGGTGGTGGCCCACGGACCTTCGAATCCTTGCGGCGCTTTGTCGTAGATGCGTGCGCGAATACCCATGTGGGTCATGGCGGTGGCCGCCGCCAGCCCCGCCATGCCGCCACCGATGATGGCGACGTCGAGCAACGCCTGGCCGTTCACCGATCCCGGCGCAACCCATTGCCTGGCCGGCAGGTCCAGCCAAGCCAGGTCTTGCGCCAGGCGGCGCTCCAGGGCGGACAATCCGATGGGGAGCGTGGCCGTCGTGGGTGTCGTGGGTGTCATGAGCATGGTTCGTATCCGTGTCTTGTGGGGGGGCGGGCCGTGCGGGCCGGGAGGCACGGGGCACGGATCGAGCCGTTTCTGAATTTCGACTGACGGTTTGCCGTTGGCGAACCGCCTTTTACGGTATCCTGTTTCGGAAGACAGTCTTTCACACGTGAATACCGGCGGCAAGCGGGTTATTTAGAAAGTAGCTTTCGTTATATACAAACATTCATGCGGTACGACCTGATCGATTTGCGGCTCTTCGTGGCCATCGCCGACGCGGGGAACATCTCCCGCGGTGGGGCGGCGTGTTTTCTGGCGCCGTCCTCGGCCAGCCTGCGCATCAAGCAGCTCGAGGAAACCCTGGGTGCGCAACTGTTCAAACGCGAGGCGCGCGGCGTCTCGCTGACCAGCGCGGGCCAGGTCATGCTGCAGCACTGTCGGGCCTGCCTGGCCGAACTGGAACAGATGCACGCCGATCTGGCCCCCTACGCCAAGGGGATCAAGGCCCACGTGGCCTTGTTCGCCAGCAGCACGGCAGTGGAATCCTTCCTGCCGCACGACCTGCAGTCATTCCTGCGCGACTACCCCGAGGTGCGCATCGTGATGTCCGAGCGCTTGAGCCATGAAACCCTCGCGGCGGTGGCCGCCGGCCAGGCCGACGTGGGCATCGTGACCTGGGACGGCCACCATCCCGAACTTGATTTCATGCCGTATCGCGAGAATGAGCTGATGGCGGTGCTGCCCGAGACCGATTCCCTGGCCGCTCGCGAAGAAGTCAGTTTCGCGGACTGTCTGGAACGCCCGTTCGTCTGTGCCCAGGGCGGATCGGCCATCTACACCTTCATCGTCAACATGGCCACGTCGCTGGGGCGCCAGTTGGACATCCGCATCCAGGTGGCCAGTTTCGCCTCGATGCTGTCCATGATCCGCGCCGGAGTGGGGGTGGGCGTCATGCCGCGCCCGGTGTTGCAACTGCTGAATTGCGAAGGCGTGCGCATCCTGCCCATTTCAGACGAGTGGGCGACACGGCCGCTGCGCATCTGCACACGCCGCAATAGCACGCTGTCGCCGTACGTCCGGGCGCTGCTCGACTGCCTGGACACAGCGCGGCAAACGCCGTTCAATCCCATGCAGACTGTCGCTGCGCCGGGGTTGGTGCGCGGCTGATGCGTAGCGTCCTGAATTGAAAACTCGATGGATGGATCGTCCGAATATCAACGCCATGCGACATTGCGGCCCGGCTATTTTGAATAGCCGCCGCGGGTCAGGTCGATCAGCGCTTCGATGCTGATCCGTTCGGGCAGATCCAGCCCGGGCAGCAAGTTGTTTTCCGCTGGGAAGTCCCGCCCGTAGGCGGCCGAAAACAGCGCGATGCCCGCCTCGTGCAGAGGAGCCGGGCGACCGGCCAGACGGCCCAGACGCGCCGTCGGCACCAGACCGAACGGCACATCTTCCAGCACGTAGCGGCTGTCCGCCGTCTTCGGGCCCAGGCCACTGTGCCCGCGACGGAACATGTCCTGGTTCATGGCCGACACACTGTCTTCGGGAACGTGGAAGGACAGCGAGAAATGCTGCCGGACCGTCTTGACCGACAAAGAGAAGGCCTCGGCGATGGCCAGGCGCTCGGCGTCCAGTGATTCGATCAGACGCCCCACAGCCGGGGTCACGTTCTGGCTCTGGTTCCATTCTTCGCCCCGCTCCATGCGCGTGAGGTTCAGCATGGCGATGCCCAGGTGGTTCTGCGGATTGAGATTGCTCAGCGCGATGGCGAGCAGCCCCTCACGCGCCACAAAGTGATCGCCGAAGAGTGCGGTGCACAGCGCCAGTCCTTCATCGGCATAGCTGTGCGGCAAGGTGGCCATATCCACCTTCTGACGCACGGTCGACACGAACGCCTCCGTGAGGCTGGGCTGACCACCAGTGGTCAGCGTGGTGCCCCAGGCGACGATCGGCGCCTTCACACCGCGAGCGGCCAGCAGGCGCGACAGATAAAGCGCTCCGAACGACAGATGCGAACTGATGATGACCGGCTGGCCCACGCGCAGATGCGGCGCGGCGGCATCGAGCACCGCCTTGTGACCGTAACCTGGCAGCGCCAGCATGACCACCTCGGCCTGGGCGACCGCCTCGGCACAAGACGCGGCCACGCGTGGCGAGAACTCGCCCTCCACTGCATTGCGCGCCACCAGCCTGGCGCCACCCGCCAGCGCGCGTGTGCGGCGCCCCGACGGCGACCACAGCATCGGATCATGCCCCGCCCGCGCCAGGTAGGCGGCGGTCCCAAAAGCAATGGCGCCCGCGCCAAGAATACTTACTCGCATATAAAGCCTCTGTGGTCAGCGCCCGGGCCGCCTGAAGAACAAAAACGCCCCAACACCAAAACGCCCCAACACCAAAACACCGCAACCAACCCCTTCAATGACTAAGCACCTTCGTCAGAAACTGCCGCGCCCGCTCAGTGGACGGCGCCGCAAAGAACTGCTCTTTGGGCGAATCTTCAAGAATCTCGCCAGCGTCCATGAACAGCACGCGCTCCGCCACGCGCTTGGCGAACCCCATCTCGTGCGTGACCACCATCATGGTCATGCCCTCGGTGGCCAGCGCCTGCATGACCTCCAGCACCTCATTGACCATCTCCGGATCCAACGCCGACGTTGGCTCGTCGAACAACATGGCTTTCGGATCCATGGCCAGCGCGCGGGCGATCGACACCCGCTGCTGCTGCCCACCAGAAAGCTGCCCCGGCCGGCTGGACAGCTTGTTCGCCAGCCCGACCCGCGCCAGCAACTGTTCGGACCGCGCGTCGGCCTCGGCGCGCGAGCGCTTCAGCACATGGATTTGCGCCAGGCTGACGTTCTGCAACGCCGTCATGTGCGGGTAGAGCTCGAAATTCTGGAACACCATGCCGATGCGGGTGCGCAGCGCCGGCAGGTCGGTGCGCTTGTCGCCCACCGAGATGCCGTCCACGGTGATGGTGCCCCGGTCGAACGGCACCAGGCCGTTCACGCATTTGATGAGCGTGCTCTTGCCCGAACCCGATGGGCCGCAGATGACCACGACTTCGCCCAGCTTCACCGTGGCGGAACAGTTGTTGAGCACCGGGGTGCGCCCGTAGCACTTGTGGACGCTGTCGAGCACGATCATTTGGACCCTCTTGCCTTGTAGTACGCGACGCTCTTGGAAAGCGTGAAGCAGATGATGAGGTAGACGATGGCGACGAACGTATAGACCTCGGTGGGGCGTCCGTCGCGCTGGGCGAGCACGCTGGCCGCAGTCATGAAGTCCGTCAGGGCAACCACGTAGACCAGCGAGGTGTCCTGGAAGACGATGATGATCTGGTTGAGCAGCAGCGGCACCATGGCCCGCACCGCCTGCGGGATGACGATGAGCCGTAGCGTCTGCCAGCGCCGCATGCCGGTGGCCAGCCCGGCCTCGGTCTGGCCGGCCCGGATGCTGAGAATGCCGGCGCGCACGATCTCGCAATAGAACGCCGCCTCGAACATGACGAAGGCGATCAGTGCCGACACCAGCGAGCCGATGGGACGGCCGATGACCAGTGGCACCAGGAAATAGAACCAGAACAGCACCAGAATGAGCGGTACACAGCGCATGACGGTGACGTAGGCGGTCGCCACCGACGCGACCGCGCGGCGGCGGGATATGCGCATCAGCGCCAGCCCGAACCCCAGCAGCACGCCGCCCACCGTGGCCACCGTCACCAGCAGCAGGCTCAGCAGCATGCCCTGGCCCAGGTACTGCCAGTTGCGGGTGATCTCACCCCAGTCGTAGCCGCTCATGGTTCGCCCTCTTGGCGGATCTGACCATAGCGGTCGTTCAGGAACCGCATCAGCGCCGTGATGCACAGGCCCAGGATCAGGTACATGACGGTGGCGAAGGCGAAAGCCTCCAGGCCATGGAACGTGTAGTTCTCGATCTGCCGGCTCTGGCCGGTGAGTTCGAGCACGCCGATGGTCAGCGCGATCGACGACATCTTCATCGTGATCAGGAATTCGGATGTGAGCGGCGCGATGATGGCGCGCAGCCCCAGGGGGAAGAGAATGAGCCGGAACGCCTGGATGGGGCGCAGCCCCGTGGCCAGGGCCGCCGGCAGCAGATGCAGGCCGACGGCGCCGATGCCGGCGCGCACCTGTTCAGCCACCCGTGCCCCGGCGAACAGCCCGATCGCCACCACGGCGGTGACGAATTCCGGATCGGGCATGCCGCGCTTGAGCCACATGCCGAAATCGTTCGGCACGACGTTGGGGAACACGAAGTACCAGAGGAACAACTGGACCAGGGCGGGGATGTTGCGGAAAATTTCAACGTAGATGCTGGCCACGAACTGGACCGGCTTGTTCGGCAGGCTTCGGGCCGCCCCGAAGATCACGCCTATGATCAGGGCCAGGGCCCAGCTGCACAGGCTGATGAGCACTGTCCAGCCGATCCCTGTCCAGAGCCAGTCCTGGTAGGGCTGTTGAAGAAGTACGCCCCAATCCCACCGGTAGTCCATGGCAGGCCGACTACCTTATTCGGGATACGAATAGGTGTCCCAGGCGGCCTTGAGCCTCGGGCCGACCTTCACGCCATACGGGCCGAACCACTTGTTGAAGAGCTGCTCGGCTTTGCCCGATTCGTACATCTGCGCCATGGAGTGCCGGACGATCCACATGAACCTCGGGTTGTTCTTGGGGATCATGAACGCCTGCGGCGCGTAGCCGTATTCCGGGCCGACCACGGCCAGGCTGGACGGGTTGCGCGCTTCCTTGATCATGTGGAGAAAGGCGCTGTTGTCGCAGAAGTAGGCATCGGCGCGGTGGCTCTCGATGTCGATGAGCGCGGCCGCGTGCGTGTCAACGTGCAAGACCTTGATGTTGAGCTTGTTCTTCTTGATGATCTCGTTGAGGATGGGCTCGGTGTTGCCGGCCGTGGGCACCGCGACGACCTTGCCGTTCAGGTCCTGGAAGCCCTTGATGCCCGAGTCCTTGAGCACCAGCAACTGGTTGGACGACACATAGCTGACCGGCGAGAAATCAACCTGGCGGGCCCGCGCGAATGTATGCACCGCGCCACCACAGGCGATGTCCACCGTACCGTTGGCGACCAGCGCCTGACGGTTCTGGATGTTGATCGGCACGTATTTGATCTTGAGTTCCGGCAGTTTCAGTTCTTTTTGCGTATCGGCGATGATCTGCTTGCACATGTCGACCGCGTAGCCGTCGGGCTGGTGCTGGTCGTTGAGGAACGAAGTGGGCTTGATGGTCTCGCGGTAGCCCATGGTGATGGTGTGCGTGGCTTCCAGCTTTTTGACGATGGCGTCGACTTCCTGAGCCGCCGCGGCCGCCGCTGAATAGCCGAGTGCGACGCATAACGCGCCAATGACCTGCCAAGTACGCTTCTTCATGCTTATCTCCTGTGTTGTCGTCGGATCGCACTGGGGATCCGCGTTTTTCTCATTCGCCCGCGACCATTGTAGGGGTGGGAGGATGCCAAAGCAGTTTGGCACGCAGAATCCGGCTCCAACAAGTTGCTTATGCCGGAACCTGCTTTCGTGTCAGACAAAAACCACAGGTGGGCGCCGCCCCAGGGAAGGGGCGCGACCGTTGAATGTCGATTCGTCAGAACGGGGGGTCGTCGTCGTCCAGCGTTTTTGTTTGTGCGGAAGACGCCTTGCGCGCCGTCTTTTTCGCGGCGGTCTTTGCCGGTGATTTTCGAGCGGTTTTGGTGGCGGCTTTGGCGACCGGCTTGGCCGTGCCCGGAGCCGCCGCTTTTTTCGCGGCGGTCTTGGTGGCGGTCTTGGTGGCCTTCTTGGCGGCGCCTTTCTTGGCGGCCGGTGCCTCCGCCGTGTCAGCCGTGGCCGCCGCGACCGTCTTGGTGGCGCGGCCCGGTTTCACCGGCCGGGGTTCGAATTCGAACCCCACCTTGCCGCCAGCCTGGGTGACCAGGAACGCCTTGAACTTGCGGTTGGTGCGGCTGGAGACAAACCCGTCGAGCAGGTCGGTCTTGCCGTTGGCCAGCAGCTTGGCGACCTGGACCGGGGTGATTTCCTGCTGCAGGATCATCTTGCCGGTGCGGAAATCACAGGTCTTGTCCGGCCCCACCGATTTCTCGCATACGTAGCTCATGCCATGATCGAAGACGGCATGGCCGCATTTTGGACAAGCCCCCAGGGAGGTCTGGTCGGAGAAATCGATCGGCTCGTCATTTTCGCCCTCACGCTGCCCGAAATCGAATTCCAGCTTGTATTCGTCGGTGATGCGCAGCAGGGCAGCGAACGGGCGCCCCATCTTGCTGATGAATCCAGGCAGCGGCCCCAGCGTGCGATCCTTGAGCAATTGCTCGACCTCGGCGATTTCGAACGTGCGCCCGCCCGGATGCTTGCCTATGGAAAAGTCGCACTGCGTGCAGGCGTAGCGACGGTAGTTTTCCTTGACCACGCCGCCGCATTTGGGGCAGGGCGTGGACAGCGTGGCGTAGTCGCCGGGCACGGTGTCGCGCTCGTACTCTTTGGCGCGCTTGACGATGACCTGGGTCATTTGCGCGATTTCACGCATGAAGGCCTCGCGGTCGAGCTGCCGCTGCTCGATCTGCTTGAGCCGGTGTTCCCATTCGCCGGTGAGTTCGGGCGAGGTGAGTTCGCTGACGCGCAGCCCCGACAGCAGGGTCATGAGCTGGCGCGTCTTGGCGCTGGGAACCAGTTCGCGGCCCTCGCGGCGCAGATAACCCTCGTTGAGCAAACCTTCGATGATGGCCGCCCGGGTGGCGGGGGTGCCCAGGCCACGTTCTGACATGGCCTCGCGCAGCGCCTCGTCGTCGACCAGCTTGCCCGCGCCTTCCATCGCCGACAGCAGGGTGGCTTCGTTGAAGCGCGCCGGCGGCCGGGTGGCCAGGCCGCGCGCCTCGATCTCGTCGGTCTTGACGGTTTCATTGTTGGCGACTGGCGTGAGCGTGGCGTTGTCCCCCTCGCCTTGCGATTCGCGCCCGTAGATCGCGAGCCAGCCCGGCGCGACCAGCACCTTGCCCTCGGTCTTGAAGTGGTGGCCCGAGACCTCGGTGACGCGTGTGGTGACGCGGAACTCGGCCGCCGGGAAGAACACCGCAAGAAAGCGTCGCGCCACCAGTTCGTAGATTTTGTGTTCGGCGTCGCTGAGGTCGCGTGGAACCTGCAGTGTGGGGATGATGGCGAAGTGGTCCGACACCTTCTTGTCGTCGAAGATGCGGCGATTGGGCTTGATCCAGCTCTCGCCGCACAGTTGCCGGGCGAACGGCTGGACACTGGCGGCCGCCGCCGAGCCGCCTTCCGCCAGCGCCTGGGCGGTTTTCTTGACAGTGGCGAGATAGTCTTCCGGCAGGTAGCGGGAATCGGTACGCGGGTAGGTGAGTGCCTTGTGGCGTTCGTACAGGGTCTGCGCGAGCGACAAGGTGGTCTTGGCCGAGAAGCCAAAACGCGAGTTCGCCTCGCGCTGCAGGGAGGTCAGGTCGAACAGCGCCGGCGACAACTGGGTGGACGGCTTGGATTCCTCGGTGACGGTGCCGGGCCTGTCGCGGCAGGCGGAGACGATTGTCTGCGCCGCGTTCTGCGACCACAGGCGTGAATCGCGCTTTTCGGGATCGCGCTCGTCCTTGACGAATTTCGGGTCGAACCAGCGGCCGGTGTAGAAGCCTGCCGCCGCGACGAACGTGGCGTGGACTTCCCAGTAGTCGCGCGGCACGAACTGGCGGATGCGTTCCTCGCGCTCGGCCACGATGGCCAGGGTGGGTGTCTGCACCCGCCCCACCGGCGTCTTGAAGAACCCGCCGTCCTTGCTGTTGAAGGCCGTCATGGCGCGCGTGCCGTTGATGCCGACCAGCCAGTCGGCCTCGGCGCGCGAGCGGGCCGCCGCTTCCAGCGGTTTCATGACATCGTCTTCGCGCAGGTTGGCGAAGGCTTCGCGTATGGCGTTTTGCGTCATGGAGCGCAACCACAGGCGGCTCACAGGCTTCTTGACGCCCGCGTACTGGACGATGTAGCGGAAGATGAGCTCGCCTTCCCGCCCCGCGTCGCACGCGTTGATGAGGGCGTCGACATCCTTGCGCTTGAGCAGCTTGACCAGCAGCTTGAGCCGCTCGGTGGAGCGTTTGTCGGCGGGTTTGAGCTCGAATTGCGGCGGGATCACTGGCAGATGCGCGAAGCTCCACTTGCCGCGCACGGGGTCGTTGGGCGCCACCAGGGTCAGCAAATGGCCGATGCTGGACGCGAGAACGTAGTTTTCGCTCTCGAAATAGTCCCCCTCGCGTGTGAACCCTCCCAGGGCACGCGAGATATCCAGGGCCACCGAGGGCTTTTCGGCGATGATCAGTGTCTTGTTCATGCAATTCCAGTGGCTGCGTCGCGGCAGCGGATAGCGCGGATCATACGGTTGAAGAAATGCAACACGCAAGTCCGGGCCATTACCTAAATTAATATATCAGACTGGCTTTTCGGGAGCGACGGAGCCGGCCCGCCCAGTCAATTTGCCGGATTTTGGTGGCAGTCAATGGGAATCCGGTGAAAATCGCCGGGTATTTATAACAAATTCGTCTTGCGCGCCGTCAGGTGTGGCGGGCCGGGCTGGCGGCGCCGAAGCGCCTCCCCCAGATTGTCCGGGCGCGGATCCAGAATTCCGGCACGCCTGACACGGGCAGCGTTTCGAACCCGAGACGCCGCCAGGCCGCATTGAGCGTATCGACTGGCTTGCGCTCGTCCAGGGCCGGCGCGTGATTCTGCTTGGACAGTTTGAGTCCCCGATCGTCCAGCACCAGGGGGACGTGCAGGGTGCGGGGGCACTCCAGCCCCAGGGCGCGCGCCAGCACGCGCTGCCGGGCGGTGGAATCCAGCAGATCCGCCCCCCGCACGATGTCGGTCACGCCCTGGTGGCTGTCATCGACGACCACCACGAACTGGTAGGCCCAGAGCCCGTCGGCGCGCTTCAGGACGAAATCACCGACGTCGCGGGCCACATCCTGGGATTGGCGCCCCTGCCAGCGGTCGTCGAACCGTTCGACCCCGTCAGGCACACGAAAACGCCAGGCGCGCGTTCTGCGCCCCGGGGCCAGCCCATTGCGGCAGGTGCCGGGGTAGGGGCGCTCACGCAGCCCGCCCGCCGCTTGTTTGGCTGTGCCAGGCCCTTGCGCAGCCAGCGCCAGTTCGATGTCGCGGCGTGTGCAGGCGCAGCCGTAAACCCCGCCCGCTGCCTTCAATGCGTCGAAAGATCGCTGGTACAGGGCGTGCCGCCGCGACTGCCAGACCGGCCCGCCGTCCCATTCCATCCCCAGGGCCCGCAACTGCCGCATGATGAGCCGGTCGGCGCCCGGCACGGTGCGGGGTTCGTCGATGTCTTCGATGCGCAACAGCCACCGTCCGGCGTGTACCCGCGCATCGAGAAACCCCGCCATGGCGGCGACCAGCGACCCCTCGTGCAGCGGGCCGCTCGGACTGGGCGCGAAGCGCCCGACGTAGCCGCGGCCAGCCGGGGGAGTGAACGACACAGGAATGACAGGGCCCGGAACCGGACGTCAGTGCGACAGCCGGGACTGATCGTCGGCCAGCAGTTCCTCGAACACGAGGTGGTCGATTTCGGCTTCCTGGCTCCATAGCACCATGAGCGCCATGATTTTGATCTTTTCCAGGGTAATGGGCGATTCGAGCGTTGCCAGCGCGCGGTCGATGAGGATTTCACGCAGCACGGGCGGCAGCACGTCGGAGTTTTCCAGGAACGTGATGAAACCGATGGCTTGCGTGCCCAGGGTTTGGTATTCGTCGTTGGTGTAGACGCGCACGCTGCTGGTTTGCGGGATTTGCGCGAGATCGAGACATTGCTCGGTGGTTTGCGCCAGCCCGTTGAGCCAGCCCAGTGCCTCGTTGATGTCTTCGTGCTCGAATCCGGCGGCGGCGAGCTTGTGGGCCAGGACGTCGGCCTCGGGGCATGCCTGGGGGGTGTAGTAGTTTTCGAACAGATAAACCAGAATATCGAACATGATGGTCGGTTGCCCTTGAAAACAGTCTGAGGGTTAGCCGCTATAGAGTCGGAAGTCACTGTACGCTGATTTGGCAATGCGGGCAACCTGGGTGTGCGGACGGGGTGGTCGGCGGGGCGGGGCCGCGTCGGCCCCGCTTCATGTACACTCGCCCTCTGGAGTCGTTATCCTGGCTCCCGACAACGCTTCGCGGCGCACCATATGGCGTCGCAAGGCTGGCTGAACCCTCTGGCGTGCCCGCTGTGGCGCGCCATGCGCATAAGGCGGGAGGAACCCATGGCGGAGCTCAACCAAACGGCTGGCATCAGTGTTCCGCCCGTGGCCCGGGCCGGCGATCCGCTCGATGCCATCGACACGCCCAGCCTGATTCTCGACCTCGACGTGTTCGAGGACAACCTGCGCACCATGCAGGTGCTGGCCGAACGCCATGGCGTGGCGCTGCGCCCGCACGCCAAGGCCCACAAATGCCCCGATGTCGCGTTGCGCCAGATCGCCCTGGGCGCCGTGGGCATCTGTTGCCAGAAAGTCTCGGAGGCCGTGCCGTTCGTGCAGGCGGGCGTGCGTGACGTGCACATCAGCAACGAGGTCCTGGGCACACCCAAGCTGGCGCTGCTCGCGCGGTTGGCGGGCCAGGCCTCGATGACGGTCTGCGTCGATCACGCGCGTGCCCTCGAGGCGCTGGGGGCCGCCGTGCAGGCGCAAGGGGTGCGGCTTGGCGTGCTGGTCGAGATCGACGTCGGCCAGAAGCGGTGCGGCGTGCAGAACCCGGCCGACGCGGTGGCGCTGGCCCGGCGCGTGCTGGGCACGCCAGGGCTGGAATTTATGGGGCTGCAGGCGTATCACGGCGGCCTGCAGCACAAGCGCTCGCTGATGCTGCGCCAACGCGCCTGCCACCGGGCGGCGCGGCGCGTCAAGAAGTTCCTGGCGGCATTCGCCCGCGCGGGCATCGAATGCCGCCGCGTCACCGGCGGCGGCACCGGGTCGGCCGAATTCGACGTGGCCTGCGGGGTTTACACGGAAATCCAGGCAGGGTCGTACCCGTTCATGGATGCGCAGTACGCGTCCATCGATTGGGATGATTCGCTGTCGTTCAAGCACAGTCTTTTCCTGATGGGCACGGTGATGAGCGCGCCCAGGCCCGATCGGGTGGTGGTGGATGTGGGGCTGAAGTCCACCAGCGCCGAATGCGGCGTGCCGCGCGCGTTGCCCGGCGCGCACTGGCGCTGCGTGGCCATCAATGATGAACACACCATCCTGCATGCGTCGCGCGCGGGTGTGTTGCCGGCCCTGGGGGCGCGGGTGCGCTTGATTCCCAGCCATGTGGATCCCACGTTCAACCTGCATGACGCGGTGGTGGCGGTGCGTGGCCAGAAGGTGGAGGCTGTCTGGCCGATCAGCGCTCGTGGGTTGAGTCGTTAGCGCGTGGTTTGATTGTTTGCTTCGTTCTCGGCGCTGTTTGGAATTCAAGGGTGTTGTGGGTTGTTTGAAGATCCTGTCTGGTATCTGAAGACGCTGTCTGTCGGGGCTTGGGGCGTGACCGGCACGGCGTGCTTCATCCGGATCCGTCGTGTCCGGACGGGCGTCGGGCGAAACTCGCGTTGGGATCAGCCGGGGGCTGATCCCAACACTCAGACAGCGCCCGACGACGGCCCCCGCCCTCCCACGACGAATCCGGCGCACGCCTTACACCGGCCTCGCCCCAAGCCCCGACAGACAGCTCGCGGTGATGGCATGCGGGGGAGTGGACCCATCCGCTGTTACGCGCGGCAGACATAAATTGGGTTGCCGCTCGTGTTTGATGTGCCCGGTCGCCCGCGGTTCCGGCGCATACCTCCATGCATGCCATTGTCGTAGCCACGGGGTGGGTGAAGCAGTGCGGGCCGGCGTTCCGGCCAGCGCCGGGTGCTGACGAAGGGAGGGCGGGGGCAGTCGTCGGGCGCTGTCTGAGTTGTGCCTCGCGAGTACGCGAGGCACAACGAGTTTCGCCCGACGCCCGCCCGGACGATGCAGACCCGGGCAGTCGGGGCGCGCAGCGCCACGACCGCTGGACGCGCCGGCC
>DASTNK010000085.1:0-7926 GCA_035720945.1 Burkholderiaceae bacterium | reverse complement strand
CGCGCGCGCACGCACCTTCGGCCTGGATAGCCCGCTCACCACGTCGTTCTGGTCCGCCGTCAAGACGGGTACCAGCAAAGACATGCGGGACAACTGGTGTGTGGGGTGGTCGCGCTTCTACACCGTGGGGGTGTGGGTCGGGAACAGCAGTGGTGACAGCATGCGCAACGTGTCGGGCGTTTCGGGGGCGGGACCCATCTGGCATGATGTGATGGCGCATTTGTCGCGCAATGAGCTCAGCCAAGAGCCGCCCATGCCCGCGAGTGTCACGCGCCAGCGTGTTGTGTTCGACGATGACATCGAGCCGGCGCGCAGCGAGGTTTTTCTTGGTGATACGGCCATGCGGGTGGTGCGCCTGAGCCGCGAACTGGTCCAGGCGGGCCACGGCATGCCACGTATTCAACAACCTGTCAGCGGGACGATCCTGGCATTGGATCCGGATATTCCGCCCGCGAATCAGCGCACATGGTTCCGAGCAGCGAACCTGGCCGCCGAAGAAGCGCGGAAAGTGCAATGGAGCGTGGATGGCAAGATCATCGGCCAGGGTGGCGAGGTGCCCTGGATGCCATGGCCGGGCAGGCACGTTGTCCGCTTGCTGAGCCTGGATGGAAAAACACTGGATCGCGCCGAGCTGGAGGTGCGCGGCGCGGTGCCGAGGCAATCAGCCGGCGCGATCAGCGCGGCGTATCAAGCCCGTGGAGCACGACCAGCGCGTAGATGATGAAGAACACGAGCGTGACGACGGTCGTGACCAGCCCCGCCGAGAATTTGGGTTTGTCTTCGTTAGTAGCCACAGGGGACTCCACGGCAGAAGGATGAAATGAACAAGCCGATAGTATGGCATGCGCCGGCTTACGTTGCATTGAATTTTATCCATTCGGCATTCTCCGTATCGGGGCGTTGCGAATTTTCATATTTGTTCTCGGAAGTTGACAAATATTGTGCTGGGGCATCAAGGCGCCCTGTTAGAATTGTTACTGCTTCGTCAGATGAGGGGTGCATCATGAGTCTATTCCGCGCGCTGGGCCGTGGCGCTGTCGTCGCCAGCCTTCTTTTGCTGGCTGCCTGCCAGTCCATGCCGGCCAAGAAGAGCGCGTCGGCGAATTCGCCGGCTCAGGCAACGGCGACCACCCAGCCGGAAACCTCCGGCGCCACCAAGCCTGAAACCACCTTGCACGAGACCAATCATGGCGCGCTGGTGGCTGTGTATCTTGCCGATACGCAGCAGCAGGCGGGTTGGACCGAGGTCAAACTCAAGTCGGGGGTGTTGTATGTCAACCCCATGCCGGTCATCACCCGGGCCGACCTCAGCAATATCCGCGCTGGCGCAAGCAAGGATGGCGTGGGCCTCTTGGCGCTGGGCCTGAACGAGGCCGGCCAATCGAAGATCCTGGACGTCACCACGCAGAATCCCAATAGGCGGCTGGCGCTGGTCGTGGGGCACACCATGTTGTCGGCACCCAGCTACACGGTACCCATAACTTCCGACCAACTCGTGTTCCCTGTCGGCACCGAGCAAAACGCCACAGCGGCGGCTCGCGCCATCGCGGGTGAACCGGCGAATTAAGGTTCGTCCGGCGACTGAAACAATGGCACCCGCGCACAAGTCTACATAGCGGGCCACAATACTGGCGCCGAGTCTCGTGGCTCGGCGCCTTCCCCGGGGAAGCCACGCCGTGGCAGACAATCAGAACAGTGAACGCACCGGTCAGGCTCACGCGTATCACGCGTTGGCGACGGTGTTTGCGCAAGGGTTTCGCTTCCTGGCCTGGATCAACGGGCTGGGTGTGCTGTTTTCGTTGTGCGCGGCCGTCGGTATTGTCAGCACGAACGTGGCGCCCGATCTGTTCCGCATCCCGTTGACGACCTATATCGCCGGCCTGGCCCTGTGCGGGGTCGGGCTGCTTTGGTCGTACCTGGTCCAGACGTTGTTGTTCAGCCAGTTGGTTGAAGGCCGGCACCGGCGCACCCATTGGGTGCCGCTGGCATGCACGTTGTTGGCCTATGGCCTTAGCCTGGTGATGTTCGTAGCCGGATGCTGGGTCATGCTGCACCTGGCTGAGCTGGCCAATCAAAACCCGGCTTATTCCTCGCAGTCGTACGGTGGCCAGGGTGGCGACGAGGCTACGCCGCTCAATCAGTCCGGGAGCGCGTCGCAGATTGTTGAGGCGTCTCCGGTGGAAATCGTGCTGCGGGTCCCGTCGCGCAGCGACACGACGCTGCCCGGGGTTTCATAAGGCGGCGTTTCTCCGGGGGCGGGGCCTGCTGCATGGTTGCCCCCGCCTTGCTAACGGCGCCGGAGGCGTTGCGCGCGCACCGACTCGAGCGCACAGGCTCAGGCCGAGTGCTTTCCCGCAGCGTGGTTCATGGTGTCCAGCGCCAGATTCGAGTGCGCATAAGCGCCGCCGGCCCGCATTTCCACGGCAACCCAGATCGCTTCCATCAACTCCTGTTCCGTGGCGCCCTTGCGCAGCGCCCGTTCTGTGTGGCCGCGAATGCAGTAAGGGCATTGCGTGGCGTGGGCCACCGCCACGGCGATGAGTTCCTTGGTTTTCTGGGGCAGGGCGCCGTCGGCGAAGACCGCCTCGCCGAACGCCTTGAAGGCTTCCGCTTGTTTGGGCGCCAATTCGCGCCGCTTGGCGCCGAGTTCCCGCGAGGCGGCGGGATACATGCTTGAATCATCCATTCAAAAGCTCCTTGTCGTGAGTACGGGTTAGGCTGGCCTGTGCGCCGGACGCGTCTGCGGCCCGGTGGGCCTGAGGTGCGAATTCATTATAGGTCGGGGTATTGAGGGAGTGTCTCGCCTGCGTACAGATGACAGGGGTATGAATACAACGGAACACAAAGTATTTTGTTGTTTTATTCAGGATGGAGGTCATGCGGGCTTAAAATATACGCATTGCGCACATTAATTCTTCATCTTCAAGGGGAAATCCATATGTCCGTGTCCCAACAGGTTTTTTTGCGTGACGCCATGCGGCGTCTGAATCTGACGCGCGACGTTTTTTCCGCGCGCATTGGTGTCAAACGCCGGGCTCTCGATACCTGGCTGCTGCCGGAGGGCTCCCAGGAATTCCGCGCCATGCCGGACGTGGTGACGCGTTTCGTCACCGAGATCATCGATAACGACCTGCTGCTGCAGAAGTATGCGCAAAGCGCGCAATCCGGGCCGTTGCGCGACCGCATCGCCACGGAGGGCAAGCATCAGCTGCTTTCCGTGGACCAGTTCACCCGCGAATCCGTGGAAGAGCTGTTCCGCATCGCTGACTTGATGCAGCCCATCGCCAGACGCCGCAAGGTGTCGCGCGTGCTGGAGGGCGCGGTGCTGGGCAACCTGTTCTTCGAAGCCAGCACCCGCACCCGGGTCAGCTTTGGCGCGGCGTTTTGCCGGTTGGGCGGCTCGGTGTGCGACACCACTGGCTTTACCTTTTCGTCGATGGCCAAAGGGGAATCGATCTACGACACCAGTCGCGTCATGAGCGGCTACGTGGATGCCATGGTGATTCGCCATCCGGAACGCGGCTCGGTGGCCGAATTCGCGCGTGCCACCAACATTCCCGTGGTCAACGGTGGCGACGGGCCCGGCGAACACCCCAGCCAGGCGCTGCTGGATCTCTACACCATCCTTACCGAGTTCTCGCGCCTGGGCAAACTGCTGGACGGCGCGCACATCGCCATGGTGGGTGATCTGAAATACGGGCGCACGGTCCATTCGCTGATCAAGCTGCTGGCGCTGTACCGTGGACTGAAGTTCACGCTGATCGCGCCACGCGGGCTCGAGATGCCGGAATACCTTCTGGAGCAGGCCGGCAAGCACGGCCACGTGATCGTGCAAACCGGGTCGCTGGAAGAGGGGCTGGCCGGCGCCGACGTGATCTACGCCACGCGCGTGCAGAAAGAGCGCTTCGCGAGCGAGGAACTCGAAGGCTACACGCCCGATTTCCAGGTGAACAAAGCCATCATCGACAAATGCTGCGGCCCCGACGTCATCATCATGCACCCGCTGCCGCGCGACAGCCGGGAAGGGGCGAACGATCTCAGCGTGGATCTGAACCATGACCCGCGCCTGGCGATATTCCGGCAGACCGACAACGGCATCCCCGTGCGCATGGCGATATTCGCGGTGCTGATGGGCGTGGAGGGGCTGGTGCAGCATTCGCTGCGGGACGTCACCTGGGCGCCGCCGTCGCACATCGGCCCCGACGACAGTGTGTTCCACGGCGTGGATTAGGGGTTATCCACCCTGTGAAAGGCGCCCGCGCCGTCCCGGGCGCCTGGAGCTTGCCTCGCTATGCGGCTTTACGACCGCCCAGGGCTTCGACCAGATCGGCCAGTAACCGCGAGAGCTCGCCTGTCATCAGCGCCATGTCCGCGTCGAATTGCTCCCTCGGGTCGCCGGTGGTCGTGTTGCCGTTTTCCGTCAGGACGTCCAGGGGTGTCACGCGCTTCACGTCCAGCGCGTCGGAGAGCACGAACGACACCCGGTCGGCCCAGGTCATGGCAAGCCGGGTGCATTGTTTTCCCGCCTGGACATGGCGCCGCACGTCGTCGAGCTCGACGGTCTGGTGCACGTAGCGGACCGCGGCGCGGCCTTCGCCCGTCGAGCGCAGTTCCGTGTCCTGGTCGATGCTGAAGCCGGCGGGTGGCTCGTCATCCACCAGCCAGCGCGTCATCATGGACGCGGGTGAATGCTCGACGTGCAGCGGGGTTGCCGGAAACGGGTCCAGCGTTTTCGCCAGCACGCCCAGGACCTCGTCGCTTTTGGTGGACGAGGCGGCATCGACGATCAGCCAGCGGTTGGTCGTGTCGATCCATACACGCGTGTCGCGATACACCGAAAAGGCGCGGGGCCGCAGTTCGTCCGTGACCTGTTCCTTGATTTCCTTCATTTGCCTGCGGCCGGGCTTGTAGCCTTGCTGCTCTTCGATTTCCAGCGCGCGCGCCCGGGCGACCTGATTGACCACCGTGGTCGGCAGGAGCTTTTTTTCCGCGCGCAGCGTCAGCAGGTATTGGCCGTTGAGTTCGTGGACGAGCCGATCATCCTCGCTGGGGGAGATCCAGCCCAGGCTCTGCATGGCTTGGGAGTCGCCACCTTGGAAGGCCTGTTTTTCGAGCGCCGCCTGCAGCGCGTCGGCGGAGATCGCCCAGGAAGGCGAAAGGGAAAATACTTTCAGATTCTTGAACCACATGGAGACGAGTCTTGTAGGATGAGGCGCGCATGCCGTGCGGTGGAATGCGCGATTTGGAAAATGGCGAGTGGGGATTGTAAGCCCGTCGGCGCGGGCCAAAAAAAAGGGCCCGGCGTGCCGGTAGGCACGGGGCCGCTGATAAGCGCGCGCACCGTGCATGTAAAACTCGCGGGGAGCACGTTGCGGGCGGCGGGCAGTGGCCCATGCCATTAGAAAACAGGGGGATCAGTCGTTTCTAATGGGAATGCACGAACCGTGCCTGCGCTGGTCATTCTAGAGATCAGGCCTGACTAAAGCCTGAACCCGCGACATGGGTGTGAGATCCGGGGTTTGTGATTCTCGGGGTGTTCGAGCCGGCTGGCACGGATGCGCGCAACCGCGCGCGAAAAGCCGGAATCACAGACGCTGCGGCCGAGGGGCGTGGAAACTGCAGTGGGACAAGTTTGCGGCGCGCTTGATTGTTCCTGGCCGGGGTTTCTGTCATGCTGTTGACGCCTTGGTTGTAGCCGTTGTAGCCGTTGTAGCCGTTGTAGCCGTTGTAGCCGCGCCTGTGACTGTCCTGGCATGGACGATGGCGTATCTGGTGGCTTGGCGGCGCGCTTCTGCGAGGCACCCCGGGCGCATCCCGTGAAGGAGTATGGATTACTGTTTATTGATACAGTATAATTTGGTGCAATAATCTGGCTTTGGCTTCGAGCCCGGGCGTAGTGGCCGGTGGTAACAGCCGGTCGTAACAGCCGGACAGAACGGTCAGCCGTAACAGTCAAGCTTAACTGCCGGGCCAGGCCCATCCGATTTTCCGTTTTTACCAAGGATCCCACATGGACGACAAAACTGGCAAGGTTGCCGCCGCCGAACGCGGCAAGGCGCTTGCCGCCGCCTTATCCCAGATCGAAAAGCAATTCGGCAAGGGCTCGGTCATGCGTTATGGCGACAACCAGGTCGAACATGACATCCAGGTTGTGTCCACGGGGTCGCTGGGGCTGGACATCGCCCTGGGCGTCGGTGGGCTGCCGCGCGGCCGGGTGGTCGAAATCTACGGACCGGAATCTTCCGGGAAAACCACGCTGGCTCTGCAGGTCATCGCCGAAATGCAGAAAATCGGTGGCACGTGCGCCATCGTCGACGCCGAACACGCACTCGACGTCCAGTACGCCGCCAAGCTCGGGGTGAATCTGTCCGATTTGCTCATATCGCAACCCGACACCGGCGAACAAGGCCTGGAAATCACCGACGCCCTGGTTCGTTCGGGCTCGGTCGACCTCATCGTCGTCGACTCCGTCGCGGCACTGGTGCCCAAGGCTGAAATCGAAGGCGACATGGGCGATTCGCTTCCCGGCCTGCAGGCCCGGCTCATGAGCCAGGCGCTGCGCAAACTGACCGCCAACATCAAGCGGGCCAATTGCCTGGTCATCTTCATCAACCAGATCCGCATGAAGATCGGCGTCATGTTCGGCAATCCCGAAACCACCACCGGCGGCAACGCGCTCAAGTTCTATGCGTCGGTGCGCCTCGATATCCGCCGTATAGGCTCCATCAAGCGTGGCGACGAGGTCGTCGGCAACGAAACCCGTGTCAAGGTCGTCAAGAACAAGGTGGCGCCCCCATTCAAACAAACCGAATTCGACATCATGTACGGCAGCGGTATCTCGCGCGAGGGTGAAATCATCGACCTCGGTGTTCAGGCCGGTATCGTCGACAAGGCGGGCGCATGGTTCAGCTACGACGGCAACCGTATCGGTCAGGGGAAGGACAACGTCCGCGAATACCTCAAGGAACATGCCGACATGGCCTTTGAAATCGAAAACAAGGTGCGCGCGCAGTTTGATGTCGCGGCACGCGCCGCCGGGGTGCGGGTGCCTCAGGCTGAGGTCGAAGCCGCAACCGGCGAATAGGGGCCCAACCAGCTGGGTTCATCCACACAAAGCCCCTGTGCTTTGCCCATGACCCGGCTGGACTCCCGAATCTCCAATTCAGGACACAAGACACCATCGAGGTCCATGCCGCGCATTCCTGACGACGAGTCATCTTCCGAGCCTTTCGAGCAACTCGCGCCATCGCCACGGCAGACGGTCGACGGCGGTGGCGATGGCGCGAAGCCGGGCATCGGTGGTGAAGGTCCCGCTCAGCAAGCGGGGAATACTCGGCAAGTTGGAAAATCCCCATTGGGCGGGCGCAGTCTCAAGGCGCGCGCCGTCGCCTATCTATCCCGGCGCGAATATTCACGACTTGAACTGCGGCGCAAGCTGAGCCCTCACGCACAGGATCCAACCGAGCTCGAACGCGTGCTCGATGACCTCGAGCGCGAACAATGGCTGTCCGACGATCGTTTCGCCCGAGCCTTGGTGCATCGGAAGGCAGCTCGGCAAGGAACCGCGCGCATCGTGCAGGAATTGCGCCGCCATGGCCTGCCAGACGAGCGCCTCGATGCCGTGCGCACGCAATTGCAGGGCACCGAACTCGAACGCGCCCGTGAAGTCTGGCGCAAGAAATTCAACGGTCCGCCCGGCGACGCCCGGGAGTACGCCCGCCAATATCGTTTCCTGGCGTCGCGCGGTTTTTCCGCCGATTGCCTGCGACGCATCCTGGGTGACCAGGATGACGCCCCCGAAGCCTGACTATCCGCAAGTGCCCATCGATGATGTCTGTTTGAGCCGACCCGCGATGAGTGACTCGGGCTTGTTGTTCACCTGGGCGTATCGGACCACCTCACCCAGCACGATGATGGCGGGGCTGG
>DASTNK010000084.1:0-24266 GCA_035720945.1 Burkholderiaceae bacterium | reverse complement strand
GTCGCCCGGTATTCGCGCCGCCAGCTTTTCGGTCGACAATGGCTCGCTGAACTATCAAATCCTGGTCATGCAGGACAAGAACAAGACCGCCACTTTCCAGGGCAGCATGGAGCTGCTGGCCGAAGGCCGCTACACCAACGGCAAGCGCACCACCATTTCCCTGGACCCGGTGGCCTTTTCGGTGCAGCGCTATACCCACCTGATCGGCACGGCCGATCTACCGGCGGGTTTCACGCCTTACGTGATCACCATCCACGTCATCAACCAGGCAACGAAGAAAATCAGCGCAACGCGCACGATCCGGGTATCACGCTGATCAAACAAAAACGCCGCATGACGCGGCGTTTTTTCATGGTCGGGCTCAATGGCATTTGCACTGCGGGCTATTGGCGCTGCTTGGGCGGTGCTAATCTACGTGGTTGCCACGCACCTGTCGGCCATGTGCCTGCCAACCATGCACCCGCCGGCTGTGCGCAGGCACTGTGGTGCTTTACCGTGCGCTGCCTGTACTATGCACCTGTACTATGCACCTGTACTATGCACATTTCTATGCGTTTGACCTGGTCGCCGCACGCTTGATTTTACTGGTGGGTTGACCGGGGCTCGAACCCGGGACCAACGGATTAAAAGTCCGGTGCTCTACCAGCTGAGCTACCAACCCAAAGGAAAGAGCGAGATTATGGGGCCATTCCCTTCCCCTGTCAAATTGCGGAACCTGTGATTGATAGTACGGCGCCTATGATCGAATCCCCCATTCGCCTGCATATTCTTTCAGACCTCCACCTCAGCCAGCAGGGGCTGCCACTGCCGCGGGCCCGGGCCGACATCGTCATTCTGGCCGGCGACATCGCCCGTCCCGCACAAGCCATCGCTTGGGCCAGAGGCTTCACGCAGCCCGTCCTGTACGTAGCCGGCAATCATGAGTTCTACGGCGGAAATCTGTCGGCCACGGTGCAGAGCCTGAAAACACTGGCAAGCGGATCCTCCATCCATGTGTTGGATCGGGAAGCCCTGATCCTGGCAGGCATACGTTTCCTGGGCGCCACGCTCTGGACGGATTTCATGCTGGATGGAGACGGTGCGCCGCGCACACTGGCCATGGCTCAGGCATCGGAATTCATGCGGGACTTCAGCCGGATCGAATCCGAAGAGCGGCAAGGCACACCTCTTTCGCCCGACGAATCCACCCGCGTCTTCGCGCGCCACCGAGACTGGCTGGTCCGAAAACTCGCCGAACCGTTCGAAGGCCCCACAGTGGTCATCACGCATCACGCCCCCTCTCCGCGCAGCATCCATCCACGGTTCGCGAACTCGCCGCTGAACAACTGCTTCGTGTCGGATATGGAATGGCTGATGGGAGCGGACCGGGCGGTCCTATGGGTGCATGGGCACACGCACGACAGCTTCGACTATGTGGTGCGTGGCACCCGGGTCGTATGCAACCCCCGGGGCTATGCGAAGAACGGCGTCAACGAGAATCCCGCGTTCGATCCGGAATTTGTCGTGGAAATTGGTTCAGGCGGCCATTTCGCGCCGGGCGTGACTGGCGCCACGGTTTAGCCTTAGGGATCCTGGACCTAGATGATCAAAAGAACTCTGGAACCAGGCTCAGCGTATGCGCGAAATGCGCACCTCGGCGCCACGGCGTTTCACCTCCAGCCCCTCGGAAGGCAGGATCTTCAAGCCTTCCAGCCCCTTGATATAGCTGGAGCCCTGCATCTGCATGACCCGGATCTTGTTGCGCATGACCGCCGGGCTGTGCTCGGGCATGCCGAACATCCAGACTTCCTCGAGGATGCGGGCCGAATTGAATTCCCCGGTATGTTGAGCGGTCGGCCCCAGGCAGAGCATGTGGCCTTCGCGCCCGAACACCGGCAAGGTATCCAGCCCAGCCGGAACAGTCCAGGTGGTGCCGCCTTCATAGCGCCAGCCCGTGTTGAGATCCCACCAGGCATCACCCGCCGGCAGATAGACCCGGGTCTCGGCACCGGCGTGCAGCACCGGCGCGACCAGAAGCGCCGGCCCGAATAGATATTGTGTATCCCACACCTGGGCCATGGGGTCGGCGGGAAAAGCCTGAGCCATGGAACGCTGCACCGGCAGCCCGCTGCGCACGGCATCTTCGATGATGCCCAGCACGTAGGGAATCAACCGATAGCGCCACTGCAGCCAATGGCGCACGAGTTCACGCGTTGGGCCATCGAAAGCCCCGGGCAGCAGGGCCGGCACCCCCTGGAAGCTGAAGTTGGCCGAGAACACGTTGGCGGCCAGCCAGCGGATATAGAGTTCCGGCGTCATGGCATGCGCGGGTTGCTCTGCGCAGCCCACGCCATGCACTTGCGCCGTGATGCCACTGTTGCCCGCCGCCAACGCGGCGCGCAGCGACTGCTCGAAGCCGGCCCAGTCGTTCGTCACCCGGGGGCCGAGTTGCCAAGCGAAACGCTGCGCCGATGGGAACAAATCAGTGCTGCAGATCACACCCTCCTGCGGCGTCTTGTGGCCGGCCACGGCCTGGAACAAGGCGCTCCGGGCGAGCAGCGGATAGAGCCCGCGCAGCATGGCACCCGTTTCGCCACCGCGCGCGGTGACATCGTCGGGAATGTCGAAACAGGCGTCACACGCCGGCGCACCCATACCCTCGTCAACCATTTGCCGTTGACGCTCCACCCACAGGTTGAAGACATCCTTGTGCGTCAGATCGAGCAACCCGAATGGCCGCCCGGCGGTCACCGCGCTACCCGGAAACACCTGGGCGCCGCCCGCGTCCGCCATGAGCAGCCAGCCTCGATCCTCCCATTCGTCGAACAGCCGCGTGCCAGCCAGGACCCCCGGAAATGAAGGGGCCGAGAACTGGATGTTCTGGGCGGCCAGACGTTGCATGAGCTCACGCGCATCGGGCACCCGTTCGCTGTTCCACTCGAATATCGGCTTATCCGCCTGGAACCCATAGACAACCGGTGTTGCGAGCCGAACCGCGTCGAGCGGAAATTCGGCCGCGCGGAACCGTTCGACCTGGGTCAGCAATTCATTGATGGATTGCCCCGGCGCCTGGTCCAACCAGACCCCCATGGGCCACAACCCCGGTTGCCCCGCCCGGCCCGCGAGCGCCGTGTATTGATTCAGTATCTCGGAGGGATCACCCGCGAAGATGAACATGTCGAGTATCGGCGCGCGCACGTCGACGGTATAGAGGTCCGGATCGTTCGCGCCCAGGTCGTGCGCCACTCGGCACAACGTATTGAAATAGAGCCCCCACCCAAGTGGGCTCCACACCAGGGGAAGCGCCCGGTCGGCTGCTCGATCGGAAACCAGGCGCTCACCGCGACGGTCAAGATCAGCCCGAGTTTCGCCAAGCCCGTACAGACCATCGTCCACATCGAGTTCGAAACCCAGATGCCAGGTTGGCTCGGCATCATCCCGCCCATCGCGCGCGCAGGACAATTCGACAAAACTCAGCACGGGCTCGCCGGTGCGATACAAAGTGAGGCCCAGCGGCGAATGCTTCAACTCTAGGGCAACGTCGCCCTGCGCAAGGCGCCAGCCGTATTCCGGCGCGTCGATGGCGGAACTGACAGCGAGCTCACCGACAGGCTCTTGGCGCGCGAGCAGCATCTCGGCCAGCGCGCGGGCCCGGGCGGCGGGCTTTTCGTCTCGCACCCGGTCGGCCAACCCGCACCGCAGACGATATACGCCTGGCGCATGCGCCTCGATGCGCAGCAACATGCCGGCATCGTCACCGAACGCGAAATCCGCAAGCGCAGATTTGGCTGTCAGAAACTGCAATGTATCCAGTTGCGTCACATGAGCAAAATCAGACTTGGGCGGCACAGCGCAATCCTTGGGGCTTTAGCCCAAAAAACATTCAAAAGTTAGTATTCTGACGGATTTGCGCTATAAAATAAAATCGCGTCCGCTAAATCTTGTCGCCACCCCCCATCCAGGCAACCGCACATCGCGCGGTTTGGGGAGAATCATTCACGATCTACGGCGCCACGGCGTCCAGCAACGCCCTCTCCAACGGCAGCGGCTCACCGGTCAATGCCGCCGCCACGATGTCACCGGCCAGGGCCGACCAGGTCAACCCTCGCGAACCATACCCGCAGGCCACCCACAGCCCTTCAACGCCCGCCACCCTGCCTATGACCGGCAAGCGCCGGGTCGCCACGGCGCGCTGCCCCGCCCAACCATCCGGTGTTCCAAGACGAGCCAGAATGTCTGACGACCGTGCACCCAGCATGGTCGCGAGCCGATTTGAGATCTCCTTGTGCCCTTCCTGGGTCACCACCGCCATGTCATTCCGCAGCGCGTACGTGCTCCCCGCCACACCCAATCCCCGCACGGGCGGCAACCAATAGCCGTCTCCGGCGACAATGACCCGCGCAGCCGGCACGGTGGGGCCGGGGGCTACATAGCTCACCTGCCCCGGAAAACGCTGCATCGACATCACGCGTTGGGCACGCCCGGCGCCAGGCACACTGGCCAACAACGTCTTGGCCTGGACGGCATTGGCCACTATCGCGACCGGCGCCGAGGCGATCTCCGAACCGCGTTCATCCAGCGCCGACCAACCTCCCCCGTCCGTCCGGACAAGGCGCGCCACGCTTGTGGCGACGCAATCGATGCCGGCCCCTGTGAGCAGGGACTCAAGCAAAGGTTCGGGCTGCGCGAGCAGCCCGCTGGCAAAGAACACACCACCGTGCGGAATGGCGAAACCCGCCAGACGAGTCGCGTCCGCAGGCGCCAACCAACGCACCCAATCCCGAGGGAACCGCAACGTATCCAGGGTGAGTTGGCGCTCCGCCGCGTCACGGCCCGAGACCGCCGGCTCCAGCGTACCGCAGCACACCGGCCGGGCGGCCACGTTCAGCCCGGCCCAGCGCTGCATGGCGCGGGCCACGCCCGCACGCGACAGGCGTGCCCCGATTTCATCGTCGCGCGCAATGCGTGGCGTCACCGCCGCCGCCAGGTGACCCCGGTGACTGGCCCCTCGCCCGTGTTCGAACGCGGGGTCGATCACCAAGGACGCCACGCCCCGAAGCGCCAGACTCCGCGCCATGCCCGCACCCGCCGGCCCTCCACCCACAATCAGCACGCGCTCCGGCGCCGAACAGATCGACGGAATCGCACGACCCAGATTCGATCGCAGCGTCGCCACGGTCATCTCGCGCTTGCGCCCAAAGCCGGGCGCCTTCTCGACCAGAAAGCCGGCATCCGCCAAGGCCTTGCGCACATGCGATGCGCAACACCAGCTTGCCGCCGTCGCGCCGCGATTGGCCATGCGCACCATCTGGCCGAACAAGGTCGGCGTCCACATCTCCGGATTCCTCTCCGGAGAGAAGCCATCCAGAAAGAACGCATCGACCGATGCCGCGATCTGTCGGGCCAGACGACCGATCGGCCCGAAAGCCAGCGTCAATGTCACCGCTCCTGATTCGAATTCCAGCCGATGCAAGCCGGGCAACAATGATGGCCATGCGGCGACCAGCGTCTCACCCAACAATCTCAGTGGCTGCGCAAGCCCGGGCAGGAGCAGGCCGGCCAAATCAGGGCGGGAAAACGGATGCAGCTCGAAAGAGACCACGTGCAAACGGTTGCAACGATGCGGATCATCGCGCCATGCCCGCCAGAGCGCGAGAAAGTTGCGCCCCAGGCCGAATCCCGTTTCACAGACGGTGAACCCGGCTCGCCCACGCCACCGGGCCGGCAACCCATTGCCTTTCAGAAACACGTGCTCTGCCTGCCCAAAGGCTCCTGACGCGGAATGATAGACGTCATCGTAGACCACGCTTCGGGGTATCCCCGCAGCGATGACGATGCGGGCTGGCTCCAGCGGTTGATACGGATTGGCCATGATGTCCAGGTTTGAATCGGGGCACCGCCCTGGGGCGCAATGCCACGGCCGTCGAAAAAACAACAACTCCACGTGGTGGCGCCGACCGGCGCGGCCATTATGGCACCATTGGCGGGACGATCCCGCCAATGTTGCGTACACTAAGAATAACCAACGAGCGGGGCGTCGCGGTCACGCAACGAATCCACCCCACGTCCCTCAACCCAGCTTCAGCGACGGTATGCATTCTCCACGACTCCCCCTTAGCGATTCCTTGGACGCCGCGGTCTGCGCCGCGCATGCGGCGGCGGCGATTCTGCAAGCGCATTTTTCCAACAGGGACGACCTCGTCATAGACAAGAAAGCCCGTAACGACCTGGTCTCACAAGCGGATCGTGAAGCCGAGGCGGCCATCATCGAGATCCTGCGCGAACGCACGCCCGAATTCGGTATCGTGGCCGAGGAAACCGGCGGACAGCCCTCTGGCGCCGCCACCTGGTACATAGACCCGCTCGACGGCACGACCAATTTTCTTCACGGCATCCCGCAGTACGCCGTCTCCATCGCCCTCATCGGCCACGCCGGAACCCTTGCCTGTGATGACGCGCCGCTCAACCGCGACACTCCTGTCATCGGTGTCATCTACGACCCTAATCGCGAAGAGCTCTTCACCGCACTTTATAACGTCGGGGCCTGGCTCAACGAACATCGCATCAGTTGCTCGCTCACGGAAACCCTGAGCGAATCGGTCCTGTGCACCGGTTTCCCATTCCGCGATTTCTCCTTCGCCGACCAATACATGCCCACGCTCGACGAAGCCATCAGGACCACTCGCGGCATCCGCCGCATGGGCGCGGCGGCACTCGACCTGGCATGGACCGCCTGCGGCCGCTACGACGGTTATTGGGAAATGGGTCTGGCCCCCTGGGATGTCGCGGCCGGGACCATCATCGTGCGCGAAGCCGGGGGGGTGGTCGAAGACATGCATCACGCCGAACCCTGGCCGCTCAGCGGTTACGTTTATGCCGGCAATCGGCATGTCGCACCGGCGCTCGACGCCCTGATTCGCCCCAGGCTCAAGCCGCGACACTGAACCACCAAGCGTCAGCCCTGCTGTGCCCGCGCTTCATCGCGCAACGCCCGGCGCAGTATCTTGCCCACGTTGCTCTTGGGCAAGGCCTCGCGGAACTCGCAAGAATGCGGGCGCTTGTATGCGGTGAGCCGTTCGGCGCACCATGACAGCACCTGTTCTTGCGTGAGCGATGGATCTTTCCTGACCACGTAAAGGCGCACCGCCTCGCCCGTGCGCGCATCGGGCACCCCCACCGCGGCGCACTCGAGCACCCCGGGGTGTGCCGCCACCACCCCCTCGATCTCGGCGGGGTAGACGTTGAAGCCGGACACCAGGATCAGATCTTTCTTGCGGTCGACGACGCGCACACGACCCTGTTCATTCATGATGCCGATGTCGCCAGTGCGGAAAAAACCGTCAGCGGAAAACACCTTGGCGGTTTCCTCTGGGCAACCCCAGTAGCCTTTCATGACCTGCGGCCCGCGCACGGACAGTTCCCCGGGAGAGCCATAGGGTTGTACCTCGCCTGCATCATCAAGCATGACAATGTCGGTCGACGGCACAGGCAGCCCGATGTCACCGGAATATGACTCGGAATTCGTAGGATTGACGCACACGAGGGGCGAGGTTTCCGACAGGCCGTAGCCTTCGATGATGGTACGGCCCGTGACGCGTCGCCACTTGTCGGCAACAGCTTCCTGCACGGCGGCACCGCCACCGAAGCATAGTCGCAGAGTCGAAAAGTCCAGCTTCGCGAACGCCGGGAAATTGGCCAGCCCGTTGAACAAGGTATTGACAGCCGGAAAGATATGCGGTGGGTCACGCCGCCAAGCACCGACCAAGGTACGCAAGTCGCGCGGATCGGTGATGAGCACACTGCTTATGCCCTTGTGCACGGCAAACAACCCGCACACCATCAGGGCGAACACATGATAGAGCGGCAAGGCGGTCATGATGGTCATGGCCTCGTCATGCAATACCGGCCGCGCCACCGCCTCGACCTGCAGGACATTGGCGACCAGGTTGCCGTGCGTCAGCATGGCCCCCTTCGGCACGCCGGTCGTCCCGCCCGTGTATTGCAGCACCGCCACATCATCCATGCGGACCGCGACGCCGCGCCGCGGCGCCTTCGCCCCCTGGCTCAATACGGTGCCGAGACGCACCACGCCATCCAAACGACAAGGCGGGACGCGTCGCTGTAGGTGGCGTACGACAAAATTCACCAGCCAACCCTTTGGGCCCAGCAGATCTCCCACCGATACCAGCACCACATGCGGGGGCCGTTTGGTGGCGGGGACTTTATCCAGAGTCGCCGCGAAATTCTCGAGGATGAAGATCGCCTGGGACTGGCTGTCTTGCAACTGATGCTCGAGTTCGCGTTCGCGATAGAGGGGGTTGACCCCCACCACCGTCATGCCCGCGCGCAGCACCCCAAGCAGGATGACCATGTACGCCATCACGTTGGGCATCATCAACGCCACGCGGCTCCCAGTCGGCAGCCCCTTGGACTGCAGCCAGGCGGCCACCGCGTCGGCGTGGCGATCGAGGTCGGCATAACGCAGGCGGCACCCCAGTGACACCAGCGCGACCCGGGACGCGTGCCGGTGACAGGCCCGGTCAAGCAAATCGACCAGGGAGTCATAAGCGCCGATGTCGATTTCGGCGGGCACGTCCTCGGGGTATCCAGAAAGCCACGGCCGCTGCATGATCCGAACCCTTGTATGATTGGCGTCAGGACGATGATACCGCCGAGGCCAGGATAGTCGTGCAGGCCCGGGCAGCGTCGGATCGGTATATCACGTATCATCCCGACTACATATCTTACAGGATCGCCCACCATGAAATTAGTCGATTCCATTGTTGGCTGGCAGGCGGACATCGCCGCAATCCGCCGCGACATCCACGCCCATCCCGAACTGGCCTACGAAGAAAGCCGCACGGCGGATGTCATTGCGAGGCAATTGCAGGAATGGGGCATCGACGCGCATCGAGGGCTTGGTATCACCGGCGTGGTGGGCATCGTGCGGGGCCGGTCAGACAACGGCCGTGCGGTGGGCCTGCGCGCCGACATCGACGCGCTGCCGATGAGGGAACTCAACACATTCGCACACGCCAGCACCAACGAAGGCAAAATGCACGCCTGCGGCCATGACGGCCACACGGCCATGCTGCTGGGCGCGGCGCGTTACCTGTCAGAGCACCGCGATTTCGATGGCACTGTCTACCTGATCTTCCAGCCCGCCGAAGAGGGGTTCAGCGGCGCCAAGAAGATGATGGACGACGGCCTCTTCGACCTGTTTCCAATGGAGGCGGTGTTCGGCATGCACAACTGGCCCGGCATGCCGGTGGGCACGTTCGGTGTGCGGTCGGGCCCCATGATGGGCTCGAGCAACACATTCGAAATCACGATAGAAGGCAAGGGGGCGCACGCCGCCATGCCCCATCTGGGTTTCGACCCGGTCATGGCCGCCGTGCAGCTTGCGCAGTCATTCCAGACCATCATCACGCGCAACCTCCCTCCCATCGAGCCCGCGGTGATCAGCATCACGCAGATCCACACGGGTTCGGCCGACAACGTGATCCCCAACAGCGCCGAAATGCGGGGCACCGTCCGCACCTTCTCCGACGACATCCTGGACGTCATCGAGAAGCGCATGGGCGAAATCACCGAACTCACCTGTCAGGCATTCGACTGCAAGGCCAGCTTCGCCTTTCACCGGAAATATCCGCCCACGGTCAACCATCCTGACGAAACCGCGTTTTGCGCCGACGTGCTCAAGGACATCGTGGGCGAGGAACACGTCGACCAGACCGTCAAGCCGTCCATGGGCTCCGAGGATTTCGCCTTCATGCTCAAGGCCAAACCGGGGTGCTACATCTGGATAGGCAACGGCCAGGGCAACCACCGCGATGCGGGGCACGGCATGGGCCCCTGCATGCTGCATAACGGCAGCTACGACTTCAACGACGACCTGATTCCGCTTGGCGCCACCTACTGGGTGCGACTGGCCCAGCGCTGGCTCGCGCGCGGCGCGGCCTGACCAAACCTATTCTCCAGGAACCTTCACTGTGACCCCCGCTTCCTCATCCTCCACCCTTCCCCCGCCCGAACGACACGCCGTGCTGCGCGTGATGCCCATGCCGGCCGACGCCAACATACACGGAGACGTCTTCGGCGGCTGGATCATGTCGCAGGTCGACATCGCCGGCTCCGTGCCCGCGACCCGGCGCGCCGCCGGCCGGGTCGCCACCGTGGCCGTCAACGCCTTCACGTTCAAGCAACCCGTTTTCGTGGGAGACCTGCTGAGCTTCTACGCCGAGATCCTCAAAGTCGGCCGCACGTCCATCACCGTGCTGGTCGAGGTCTATGCCGAGCGCCAGCGCCTGGAGCGCGAGGTGGTCAAGGTCACGGAAGCCACCCTGACTTACGTCGCCACGGACGAACAACGCCAGAGCCGTCCGCTGCCGCCTCTCTGACAACGGGGCCATGCAGGATCACGCCAAGCCGGAAGGCTCGTCTATCACCAGCCCCCGCCGACTGGACCCCGAAGACGCCCAACTCGCGCTGCAAGAGATCCAGGCCATCCTGCGCCGCCACGAAGTCGCCGACGCCGTGGCGGCGCGCCAAGCCGCCGGCACTGACGCTCCGCACGCCTTCGAGGGCATCCTGCCGGCGCGGCCAGCCTCCAGGGTCAGCGACATCGTCAACGGCCTGCATCCGGCCGATATCGCCTTCATCTTGGAATCCCTGCCGGTCGGCGAACGGCAGATCATCTGGCATTTGGTCGACCCCGCGCACGATGCCGATGTGCTGCTCGAGATCGAGGATTGGGCGCGCGAGTCACTCATCGAGTCGATGGATCATCGGGACCTGGTCGCGGCGACCGGCACGATGGATGCCGACGAGATCGCCGATCTGGTGGCCGATCTTCCTGCCGACGTGGTGGCCGAAGTCCAGCGTGGTCTCACCGACGAGGAGCGCGCGCAACTCGTCGAAGCCATGGGCTACCCCGAGGACTCCGTGGGCGCCATCATGGACTTCGACATGGTCCGGGTGCGGGAGGACGTCTCTCTAGAGGTCGTGCTGCGATACCTGCGGCGCCTGCACGAACTGCCCGACCACACCGACCAGGTGTTCGTGGTGGACCGCCAGGACAGGCTGCGCGGCACGCTGTATCTGTCGACGTTGCTGGTCAGCGAACCCGACGTCGACGTCTCGGAAGTGATGGACACCAATGTCCTGACACTGAACCCCCTGGATTCCGACGCCGACGCGGCGGGGGCCTTCGAGCGCTACGATCTGGTCTCCGCCCCGGTGACCGATGAGCAGGGGCGGCTGATCGGACGGGTGACCATTTCGGAAGTCGTCGATGTCATCCAGGAAGACTCGCAGGAACAGGCCCTGTCACGCGCCGGCTTGCAGGAAGAGGATATTTTCGCCCCTGTGCGGGTGGCCTTGCGCAACCGCGCCCCGTGGCTGTTGGTCAACTTGTGCACCGCCTCGACCGCCTCGTTCGTGGCGTCGCGCTTCGAAGACACCGTCAGCCATATCGTCATCCTGGCGTTCCTGATGTCCATCGTCGCGGGGATTGGCGGCAACTCGGGCAATCAAACAATGACCATCATCATCCGGGCGCTGGCCGTGGGGCGCGTCACCGGCGCCAACACCTGGCGGCTGGTCAAACGGGAGATGGCCGTGACGTTCCTGGTGGGGCTGTTCGGCAGCCTGGTCGCCGGTCTGTTCGCCTGGGCCATTTCCGACTCGGCGGCCATTGCCGTGGTCATGATGGCGGCGATGATCGGCAACATGCTGATCGGCGCCACGCTCGGGGTGGTCATCCCCATTTTGCGCGACCGCTTCGGGAAAGACCCCGCGATGGGGTCGTCGGTGCTGCTGACTTTCGCCACCGATTCCCTGGGTTTCCTGATTTTTCTGAGTCTGGCGACCGTGTTCCTGCTGTGACGCGGGCTTCGATGGCACGGACCCGGACCCGTGCCATGGGAGATCAGGCCAGGCGCCCGTGGCAGTGCTTGTACTTCTTGCCGCTGCCGCAAGGACACAAATCGTTGCGCCCGACCTTGGGCACGGCCAGCCCGCCGGCCGCCGCGCCCGAGGCGCCCGAGGCGCCGGTGGCGATCTCGCCGAGGCCGGGGTCGGCACCGCTGAGCGCCACATCATAGTCGGAATGATGGTACGTGACGTTGTCCAGACGCACCGGCTCGGCCTCGGCCATTTCCTCCTCGGCCGACTGGATTTGCACCGTCATCAGCACCTTGACCACTTCGTCGCGAATGCGTTCAAGCATGCTGCCGAACAATTCGAACGCCTCGCGCTTGTATTCCTGCTTGGGATCGACCTGGGCATAGCCACGCAGATGAATACCCTGGCGCAGATGGTCAAGCAGCAACAGGTGGCCGCGCCAATGCGTATCGATGGACTGCAGCAGCATTGAACGTTCGAACGGCGCCCAATTCTCGCGGCCCACCAGTTCGACCTTTGCGTCGTATAGGCGCTTGCCCTCGGCCACGACTCGTTCGTGCAGGTCCTCGTCGGTGAGATCGGGCTCTTTGTCGAGCATCTCGACCAGCGGCATCACGATCTGCAACTCGGATTCCAGGGAGGTCTGCAACCCCGGGACGTCCCACTGCTCTTCCATGGATTCTTCAGGAATGAAGGCACGGAAGCGTTCAGTCACGGTGGCGTCGCGCAGATTGCCGATGACCTCTGAGACATCTTGCGATTCCAGCACTTCGTTGCGCTGTGCGTACAGCACTTTGCGCTGGTCGTTGGAGACATCGTCGTATTCGAGCAATTGCTTGCGTATGTCGAAATTCCGGCTCTCGACCTTGCGTTGCGCCGATTCAATGGAACGCGACACCATGCGGGCCTCGATGGGCTCGCCCTCGGGCAGACGCAAGCGCTCCATGATGGCACGCACACGATCGCCCGCGAAGATGCGCATGAGCGAGTCTTCCAGCGACAGGTAGAAGCGCGACGAACCCGGATCACCCTGGCGGCCCGCGCGGCCGCGCAACTGGTTGTCGATACGCCGCGACTCGTGGCGCTCGGTGCCGATGATACGCAGACCGCCCGCATCCTTGACCGCCTGATTGACCGGCGCCCAGGCTTGCCTCACGGCATCGATACGGGCTTGCTTTTCCGCCTGGTCCAGCGAATCGTCGCCACGAATGTCGTCGATCTGGTTCTCGATGCGACCGCCGAGCACGATATCGGTGCCGCGGCCCGCCATGTTGGTGGCGATGGTGATGGCGCCGGGCTTGCCGGCGTCGGCGACGATCTCGGCTTCGCGCGCATGCTGCTTGGCGTTGAGCACCTCGTGCGGCAGTTTGGCCTTCACCAGCATGGCCGACAGGCGTTCCGAGTTCTCGATGCTGGTGGTGCCCACCAGCACGGGTTGCCGACGCTCGTAACAATCCTGGATGTCGGCGAGAATGGCGTTGTACTTCTCGTGATCGGTCTTGAAGACCTGATCATTCTGGTCGTTCCGGATCATGGGACGATTCGTCGGGATGATCATGGTTTCCAGGGAATAGATCTCCTGGAACTCATACGCCTCGGTATCGGCCGTTCCGGTCATGCCCGACAGTTTGTCGTACATGCGGAAATAGTTCTGGAAGGTGATGGATGCCAGCGTCTGGTTCTCGTTCTGGATCTTGACGCCTTCCTTGGCCTCGACCGCCTGATGCAGGCCGTCGGACCAGCGGCGTCCGACCATCAACCGCCCCGTGAACTCGTCGACGATGACGACCTCGCCTTCCTGCACCACGTAATGCTGATCAAGGAAAAACAGGTTGTGCGCCCGCAGGGCCACCATCAGGTGGTGCACCAGCGTGATGTTGCGCGCGTTGTACAGCGACTCACCCTCGGGCAGCAGGCCGATCTTGCCAAGGATTTCTTCGGCCTTGATGTGGCCGGCCTCGGACAAATACACCTGCTGGCCTTTTTCATCGACCCAGAAATCGCCGTCTGGTTCAGGCTCTTGGGGCTTGGGCTCGGAGGCCATGCGCGTGAGCATGGGCGGCACGGCGTTGATGCGCACGTACAGCTCGGTGTTGTCGTCGGCCTGGCCGGAGATGATCAGCGGTGTGCGGGCCTCGTCGATGAGAATGGAGTCAACCTCGTCGACTATGGCATAGGCCAGTTCGCGCTGACGGCGATCCTCGGCCCGGTACTCCATGTTGTCGCGCAGATAGTCGAAGCCGTATTCGTTGTTCGTGCCGTAGGTGATATCGGCCGCGTAGGCCGCGATTTTTTCGTCGTTTTCCTGCTGCGGAACCACGACCCCCACCGTCAGGCCCAGGAAGTTGTACAGGCGCGCCATCCAGTCGGCGTCGCGACGGGCGAGGTAGTCATTGACGGTGACCACGTGCACGCCACGCCCCGTCAGGGCATTCAAGTACACCGCGAGCGTGGCCATGAGGGTCTTGCCCTCACCCGTGCGCATTTCGGCGATTTTCCCGTTATGCAACGCGATGGCGCCCAGCATCTGGACGTCGAAGTGGCGCATGCCGAAGACGCGCTTGCTGGCCTCGCGCACCACGGCGAAGGCCTGGGGCAGCAGCGCATCGAGCGATTTCCCGTCCTTGTATTGCTGCCGGAATTCATCGGTCTTCGCGGCAAGCTGCGTATCGTCGAGTTTGGAGATCTCCGGCTCGAGAGCGTTGATTTTCGCCACTTGTTGGCGAAATTGTTTCAATAGGCGGTCGTTGCGGCTACCAATCAGCTTCTTTAGCAGGGATACCATTCTTGTCGTGTCGATGCGGACCCGGCATGACCAGGTCTCAATCTCTCTGTTCAGGTTAGCGATAAAACGCGAAAGGCAAACGAGACAGTTTAACGCACCTTTCGCAACAAAACGTCAGCCCCTGTACGAGGCGGTCACGGCGAGCAAGCGACGCACAGACCCCCGCCCCAGGAACAGGGTCGGATCCAGCGGCTGTCCGGCCATGCGCACTTCGAAATGCAGGTGGGCTCCGGTGGCGCGGCCCGATTCCCCCACATTGGCGATCACCTGCCCCTTGGTGACCAGTTCGCCCACTTTCACATCCACCTTCGAGGCATGAGCATAGAGCGTGTCCAAGCCATTGCCATGGCTGATCTCGACCATCTTGCCGTAGCCCGACTCGTAGCCCGCTTTGACGACCACACCGCCCGACGCCGCCCTGATCGGCGTACCCCTGGGCGCGGCCAGATCAATACCCGTGTGCAGGGCCCGGCGCCCGGTGACCGGGTCACGGCGCCATCCGAACGGGGAACTGAGATACGTGTAATGGACCGGCATCAACGTGGGCAAGCGGGCTTGCTCCCCGGCGCGTTTCGTCAGGACCAGATCCAGCATGGCGAAACGATCGCCCTGATCAGCCACCTGCTTTTCCAGATAAGCGATGTGGTCACCCAGCGCCTTCGCGCTGCCCGGCCCGCCTTCAAACACGTCGTCGTCCATGGCGGATCGCCGGAAGCTGGCGTGGATCTCGGGATCGGTATAGGCGACGTCAGCCGCCTTGGCCACCCGGTTTCCAAGCTCGTCGAGCGCAATGAGCCGAGCCTGCATCTCGCCGACCCGGCCAGCCAGCAACTTCATGTTCTCACGCAGGTACAAGGCATCGCGCGACAATTGCTTGCCAAGGGCGCGCTGTTGCGCCAAACTTGGGGCCGACATGGCGTGGGCGCGTTGCGCCTGCACCCATGCGCCCGCCGCTGCCGACACAGCCATCGCGGCCACCACCAACCCGACAACCCGTAGGCGCTGGCCCATGCCCGCCCCCGAGGGGTCGGAAAATTCCTGTTTCGACATCAATTTCACATAACTTCCTTCATTTCAGGGTATTGAATTCATGCGCCGTGCCACGACACGTTCCGCCTCAGGCACGAAACACACGACAGACCTGTCGGCGCTCGCCTGGCTGGGCCGGGACGCCCAGGGCGCATCGGTGCTCACGACGGCCAAGGCGCTACTCTCGGCGGAGCACGACATACAGGCGCTGCTGCCACCCGCGTTGGCGCGTACCTGCCGAGTCGCCCGTCTTGACAGACAGCAGATCACGCTTGCGGTTCCCAGCGCGGCGCATGCCGCCAAGCTACGGCAGATGGCCCCCAGCATTGCGCGGGCCCTGGCGGGGCATGGGCGCAACATAAGCGAAGTCGTGGTCAGGGTACAAGCGGGATTGCCGCAAAACGGGGCAAAAACACCCCATCAGAAAGATGTCATCCCACTCGACGACACCGCCCTGAGCGCATTTCGGGATTTGCGCGAGCGCATCGCGCCCAGCCCATTGGCCGACGCCATCGCCCGGCTTCTTGAACATCATCGACGCACCTGAAAGGTGCGGGAAACAGGGCCCGTCGACAATATCAACAGGCCGAATGAATCAGCCCGTCAGACGAACTTCCACTCGTTGACGAGCGCTTTGGGCGCGGTCGCGCTTGATTCGTAGGTGACCAATTCCCAGGCGTCCTGCCGCGCAAGCAAGGCGCGCGCCAACTGGTTATTGAGGCTATGCCCTGATTTGCAGGCGACATAGCGCGCCACCAGCGGTTTGCCGATCAGGTACAAGTCGCCGATGGCATCAAGAATCTTGTGTTTGACGAATTCGTCGTCATAACGCAGGCCATCGGAATTCAACACCCGGTATTCATCCATGACGATGGCATTGTCCAGGCTGCCTCCGCGGGCCAAGCCGGCCGCCCGGAGCGCCTCGACTTCGTTCACGAAACCGAACGTGCGCGCCCGGGCGACTTCCTTCACATAGGAGTCGCGGGCGAAATCCACTTCGGCGAAATTCGCGGTGGAGTCGATGGCGGGGTGATGAAAATCAATGGCGAATGACAAGGAAAACCCGTCATGGGGTTCAAGACGGGCCCATTTCAGGGCCGAGCCTTCGCCTTCACGCACCTCGATGGGCTTGAGCACCCGAAGGAACCGCTTGGGCGCCATCTGCTCTTCCAGACCGGCGGACCGAAGCAGATACACGAACGTCCCCGCGCTGCCATCCATGATGGGCACTTCTTCTGCGGTGAGGTCTATGTGCAGGTTATCGATGCCCAGGCCCGACAGCGCCGACATCAGGTGTTCCACCGTGGAAACACGAACCTTGCCGTTCTGCAGCACCGACGCCATGCGTGTGTCGCCAACCTTGTCCGCCCGGGCGGGCAAGTCGACGACCTCGGGAAGATCGATGCGATGAAAAACAATGCCCGTATCAGGCGCCGCCGGCCGCAGGGTGATTTCGACCCGACGCCCGGAATGCAGCCCCACGCCTTTGGTGCTGATCGTTTTCTGTATGGTGCGCTGACGTAGCATGGTTGAGAATGAGATCCAGCCTTGTTTTCAACAATTGGGCATTCGGGTAACTCCGTATTGTAACGGGTTTCGGCTAGCCTACATGGCTTTTTTGTGACAAGAACCTCCCCAACCCCTGAATCATGTTCCGATGTATTTCAGGTAACAAGCAGGCGTGCGCAACCCGGGGAAAAGGGAAGGCACGCCTGTGTCGATAGAGCCCGCGGACGACACCCTGCTCAATTGTGAGAGAGTCGGTCCTACAGGACGTCCGGCAATCGGTCGTCCGCGCGAGAGGCTCCCGCCCCATGGGGGCGGCAATACCGTCAGTCCGCTTGCTTGCGCAGGAAGGCAGGGATGTCGAAGTGATCCATGCCAGCGGTTTCCAGCGCACGCACCTGCGCCGTGGCATTGCCACCGCGTGGCTTGCGAATGACGGCCGGGACATCCGAATTGGAGTTGGCGAAGTCGTGACCCACCATCATCGGAAAATCGTCCGTTCCCGTGCGCCGGGCTTCAGCGCGGTTCGACACGAGCTGAGGGCGCGCGATCGCGTTTCCCAGCCCCGTGGCAACCACCGTCACCCGCAGATTCTCGCCCATGGACTCATCGTAGGCCGTGCCGAAGATGACGGTCGCGTCCTCGGCCGCGTAGCTGCGGATGGTGTCCATGATCTCGCGCGTTTCCCGCATCTTCAACGAGCGGCTGGCGGTGATGTTGACCAACATGCCGCGCGCGCCGTGCAGATCCACGCCTTCAAGCAGCGGGCACGCGATGGCGTGCTCGGCGGCCACGCGGGCCCGATCGGCCCCCGCGGCGATGGACGTCCCCATCATGGCCTGGCCCTGCTCGCCCATGATGGTCTTGACGTCCTCGAAGTCGACGTTCACATTGCCTTCCACGTTGATGATCTCGGCGATACCGGCGCAGGCATTGCGCAGGACATCGTCGGCGGCCTTGAAGCAGTCTTCCTGCGTAGCCTCTTCATCCATCAGCTCATACAGGTTCTCGTTGAGCACCACGATGAGCGAATGCACATGTCGCGACAGTTCGGCGATGCCGTCCTCTGCCATCTTCAGGCGCCGGTTTCCTTCGAACGTGAACGGCTTGGTCACCACGCCCACCGTCAGGATGCCAAGCTCCTTGGCCACCTCGGCCACCACCGGCCCCGCGCCCGTACCCGTGCCGCCACCCATGCCGGCCGTGATGAAGACCATGTTCGCGCCGGTCAGCGCCGCGCGGATCTCTTCGCGGGCGGTTTCGGCGGACGCTCGGCCCTGCTCGGGCTTGGCGCCCGCGCCCAGGCCGGTGCGGCCCAGACGGATCTGCACCGGCGCCTCGGTGGCGACCAATGCCTGCGCATCGGTGTTGGCGCAGATGAAATCAACGCCGTTGACCCCGGAATGGATCATGTGGGCCACCGCGTTGCCGCCAGCGCCACCGACTCCCACCACCTTGATCACGGTCCCGTTCGTGCTGCTGTCGAGCATTTCAAAGTTCATCATGATAATTGACTCCCTCACATTTCCTAGTAAATCGAAGTAATTGACAAAAGTTCCCCAACACCACTTTCGGCAGTCGCTTCAAAAGAGGGCCAGCCTGCTGGTCGATCCACCCTCGGAACGATCCACTCGCGCCACGTTTGAAGCCTCCGCCCCGAGCAGGTTGTTCCGCCTGCCCATCCGGCCCCCCAGGGGGCTGAATTCAATTCAAGAACCACTCCCTCATGCGCGCCATCAACGTCTTGACGCTTCCCTTCTGTTGCGCCACCTTGCGCCCGCGCGCGCGCTGCAGCCGCGCTTCGGACAACAGGCCCACCGCAGTGGAAAACCGCGGATTATGCATGACATCGGCCAGACTGCCTTCATAATTCGGTACGCCGACACGCACCGGCTTGAGGAACACGTCCTCGGCCAATTCGACGATGCCCGGCATCAACGCGGTGCCGCCCGTCAGAACGACCCCGGATGCCAGCAGATCCTCATAACCCGATTCGCGCACGACCTGCTGCACGAACGTGAACAACTCTTCGACACGGGGTTCGATCACGGCACCCAGCGCCTGGCGCTTGACCTGGCGATTGGGACGATCCCCCAGCCCTGGCACTTCAATCTGTTCATCGACGCTCGCCAGCACCTGCTTGGCAATGCCGAAACGCAGCTTGATTTCCTCGGCGTCCGGCGTGGGGGTGCGCAGCATGGCGGCGATGTCACTCGTGATCTGGTCACCGGCGATGGGCACCACGGCGGTGTGACGAATGGCGCCGCCGGTGTAGATGGCGATGTCCGTCGTGCCGCCGCCGATGTCGACCAGCACGACCCCGAGCTCCTTTTCGTCCGATGTCAGGCACGCCATGCTCGAAGCCAGCGGCTGCAGAATGAGATCCTGCACTTCCAACCCGCAGCGCCGCACACACTTGACGATGTTCTGCGCGGCACTCACCGCCCCCGTCACGATATGCACTCGCACTTCCAGGCGCAGCGCGCTCATACCGATCGGTTCGCGGATGTCTTCCTGGGAATCGACAATGAACTCCTGGGTCAACACATGCAGCACTTGCTGATCGGTCGGGATGTTGACCGCCTTGGCGGTCTCGATCACACGCGCGACATCCGCCTGCGTGACTTCCTTGTCCTTGACCGCGACCATGCCGCTGGAGTTGAAGCTCGTGATGTGGCTGCCCGCGATCCCCGTATACACCTCACGGATCTTGCAGTCGGCCATGAGCTCGGCTTCCTCGAGTGCGCGCTGGATGGAGTTCACCGTCGACTCGATGTTGACCACGACACCCTTGCGCATACCCTGGGAGTCATGCTGACCCAGGCCCAGCACTTCGAAGCGCCCCTCAGGCAGGATTTCGGCCACCACCGCCACCACCTTGCTGGTGCCGATGTCTAATGCAACGATCAGATCCTTGATGTCACGGGTCATAGTCTTTCTATTTTCTAGTGGATTTGGTTCTAGGGGGTTTGGGTGGCAGCGGAGCCAGGCTTATGGCGAACCCATTGGCGTAACGTAAATCGGCGTTGCTGATCTTGCGTCCATCGATCTTCTTTTCGAGTTTCGGCCAGGCGTCGACGAAGCGTTCTATGCGCGCGGCGAAAGGCAGGGCGCCGGACCGACCATGCGGGTCAAGCGTGTCGGCGGCGGGATCCCGGCCCAGTTCCAGCCTCACCCCGTCGGACAACACCACGGTCCAGGCGTATCGCGGGCTGAGCGTCACCTGCCGCACATCCAGATCAAGGGGTGAAAACCAGCGCATCAGTTCAGCGTAGCGCTGAACGACCAGCCGCTCGGAGCTCGCCGGGCCATCGAGCTGTGGCAGGTGCGCGTTGTCGGGCAATTCGCCCTGATTGGCGCTGAACGCCTCGCCCCAGGTGTTGATCATCTGGTTCTCGTTCCAGAGCGCGAGCGCCTGCTGCTCCTCGATTCGGACCACCAGCGTGTTCGGCCAGACACGCTGGATCCGCACCCGCCGGACCCAGGGCACGGACTGCAGCAACTGGCGCGCCTTGTCCAGATCTATGGTGAAGAAATTGCCGGCCAGGCGCCCCGCGATCGTCGCCTGCACGCTCGCCGCGGAGACATAATGCAGCGTGGAGCCATGCATGGGCTCGATACGCACATGCGAAATCGCGAAGTACGGACGTTGCACGATCCAGACGACGACGCCGGCGACCAACGCCAACACAGCCAGCAAAGCCAGCGTATTGGCGATGAAATTCGTCAGGCGGGCGTCGTTGAACATGACTACCGCCCCCCCTCGACGTTGGAGGCCGCCACCTTGCAAGACGCCTCCGACAGGATGGCGACGCACAATTCGGCGTAGCTCATGCCAGCCGCCTTGGCGCCCATGGGCACCAGGGAATGGCTGGTCATGCCGGGAGACGTATTCAACTCCAGCAGCCACGGCCGGCCGTGGCGATCCAGCATCAGGTCGATCCGCCCCCATCCCTCGCAGCCCAGCGCCACATAGGCTCGGCAAGCGAGCCGCATGATTTCCCGACTCAGCTCGGTCGGAAGATCAGCGGGGCAGATGTACTGTGTGTCATTGGACACATACTTGTGCTCGAAGTCGTAATTGCCGCCGGGCGCCACGATTTCGATAATGGGCAGCGCCCGGGTCGCCTTGCCCTTGCCCAACAGCGGCACGGTGAGTTCCCTGCCGTCGATGAAGCGTTCGGCAAGGACTTCGGTGTCGTATCCGGCAGCGAGACGGAATGCTTCGTGCAGTGCCTCGGCATCCACCACCTTGGCGACCCCGAGTGTCGAGCCCTCGTGCGGCGGCTTCATGATGAGCGGCAGACCCAGCCGGTCTGTCAGTCCAACGAGGTCCGCCTCGCCGCCCAGGACGGCGAACAGCGGCGTGGGCAAGCCATGGTGCGTCCAGACCTTCTTGGTCATGATCTTGTCCATCGCCAGCGCGGACGCCAACGGACCACTGCCGGTATAGGGCAGTCGGAGCAGTTCCAGCGCGCCTTGCAGCGTGCCGTCTTCGCCATACCGGCCATGCAGCGCGATGAACACCCGGTCGAATCCCGCGGAGGCGAGATCGGCCAGGCTCTGCGTTCCGGTATCGAACAGATGCGCATCGACACCTGCTTCGACGAGCGCGGCATGCACACCGCGTCCCGACATGAGCGAGACCTCGCGCTCGGCGGAACTGCCTCCATACAACACCCCGACCCGGCCGAATCGCGCGCTCATGCCAGTTCTCCGATTTGCGCCGGCACCCGGCTGATGGATCCCGCGCCCATGACGACCACCACGTCATCCGCCTTGGCGAAATCCAGGATGGCGCGCGGCAAGTCGGCGACGTCTTCGACGAACAAAGGTTCGACCCGCCCGGCCACGCGCAACGCGCGCATCAGCGCGCGGCCGTCGGCCGCCACCAGGGGCGGCTCTCCGGCCGGATACACCTCGGTCAGGAGCACCGCATCGGCATCCCCGAGAACCTGGACGAAATCCTCGAAACAGTCACGGGTGCGTGTGTAGCGATGTGGCTGAAACGCCAACACGATTCGGCGATCCGGCCAGGCACCACGCGCCGCGGCCAGCGTCGCCGCCATTTCCACCGGATGGTGGCCATAGTCGTCCACCACACGAAAGGTTCCGCCACCGTGTGCGGCGGGAACGGCGAAGTCTCCGACCTGGGTGAAGCGCCGCCCCACGCCGTTGAATGCGGTCAGCGATGTGGCGATGGCGTCGTCTGCCACGCCCAGTTCGGTCGCCACGGCGATGGCGGCGAGCGCATTGAGCACATTGTGACGCCCAGGCAGATTCAGGCAGATCGCCAAGGTGGGCAAGGATTGCGGCCCGACATCGCGTTCGACGTCGAAGCACATGCGCGTGCCTTCGCTGCGCACGTTCACTGCCCGCACCAGCGCATCGCCCCCCATGCCATAAGTGGTCACCGGACGTGAAACGAACGGAATGATTTCGCGCACGTTCGGATCATCCTGGCACAACACCGCGCTGCCATAGAATGGAAGCTTGTGCGTGAATTCGATGAAAGCGCTTTTCAGGCGTGCCAGATCGTGCTCATACGTACCCATATGATCCGCGTCGATATTGGTGACGATGGCCATGACCGGCAGCAGGTTCAGGAAAGACGCGTCGGACTCATCTGCCTCCACCACGATGTATTCACCCTGCCCGAGACGGGCGTTGGCGCCCGCCGAGGTCAGGCGGCCGCCAATGACGAAAGTGGGATCCAGCCCTCCTGCCGCCAACACGGTGGCGACCAGGCTGGTCGTCGTGGTCTTGCCATGCGTGCCGGCGACGGCGATGCCGCGCTTGAGCCGCATCAACTCGGCAAGCATCAGGGCGCGCGGCACCACGGGAATGCGCGCCGCCCGGGCCGCGCGCACTTCCGGATTGTCGTCCGACACCGCCGTGGATGTCACAATGGCGCCCGCGCCCTTGACGTTCTCGACCGCGTGGCCAATGGCGATGCGGATACCCAGCCCCGCCAGCCGCCGCGTCACGGCGGACTCCTGAATGTCGGAACCGCTGATACCGTATCCAAGATTGAACAGCACTTCAGCGATACCGCTCATGCCGGAACCGCCTATGCCCACGAAATGAATATGCCGGATACGATGCTTCATGCCTGCCCCCTCGCCAATTGTTCACAGGCATCGGCGATGCGCCGGGTCGCATCCGGCCAGGCACGCCCGTGAGCACGCCCGGCCACGTCCTGCAACTCCCCGCGTGTGCGCCGCGCCAGCCATTGCGACAGCCATTCCACGGTGAATTCAGACTGTGACCGCACCCACGCCCCGTTTCCATCACCCAGATAGCGCGCGTTGGCGGTCTGGTGGTCATCGATCGCGTGCGGCAGAGGCACGAACAACGCGGCTACCCCCACCGCGGCCACTTCGGCAACCGTCATCGCGCCGGCCCGGCAGATGACGACGTCGGCATCGGAAAAGGCCGCGGCCATATCCTCGATGAATGCGTGGCACCGCGCCCGCACGCCGGCCTGTTCGTACGCCTGGCGCAACGAGGCCAGATGCTGTTCGCCAGCCTGATGCGTGACGACCGGCCTCGCTTCTTCGGGAAGCGTCGCGAGCGCCGCGGGAACGATGGTGTTCAGTATTCCAGCGCCCAGGCTGCCGCCCACCACCAGCAGACGCAATGGCCCGCGCCGCGCCCCATAGCGCTGCGCCACTGGCGCCACGGCCAGCATGGCCGAACGCACCGGGTTGCCGACCGTCGTGGCGCCAGGAAGCGTATCCGGGAATCCCGACAAGGTCTTTGCCGCCAGACGCGCGAGCCAACGATTGGCCGACCCCGCCACCGCGTTCTGTTCATGAATCGCCAGCGGTATGCGACGCACGGCCGCCATCACGCCGCCGGGAAAGGCCACGTAACCACCCATGCCCAGCACAACATCGGGGCGCACCTTGCGCAAGGCCCCGAATGCCTGCCAGCACGCGCTGAAGAGCGTCAACGGCAAGCGCGCCAACGCCATCCAGCCTTTGCCGCGCACACCGGAAAAACGCAGAGGCTCCATCTCGAAACCGTATTCGGGCACCAACCGACCTTCCATGCGCTCGGG
>DASTNK010000083.1:0-24371 GCA_035720945.1 Burkholderiaceae bacterium | reverse complement strand
GCGTCAACGACACGCCCCGCCGGCAAGCCGTCGAAGTTCTCGTCGAACACAAAAACCTGTGCCGCGTTCACCAGTTCCTGCAGATTCTCGACTCGGTCGGTGCCGTCGCGCTCGCCCTGGTAATGCGCCAGCAAGCCGCTGTGATGCAGGACGTGATCGACCAATTCCGGCAGGGACAGCACCTGCGCCTCGTGCGCCATCTGCGCGATGAGCTCGGCGAATTTCGCCAGATTGCCACCGCCCTTCCCCGACAGATGAGGCACCGCCCGGAACAGGCTGCACTGGTTGGCACGCGCCGCATCCGACAATTGTTCGAGCGTGCGGGCGCCGATGCCGCGAGCGGGGAAATTGACGACACGCAGCCATGACGTGTCATCGTGGGGATTCTCCAGCAGGCGCAGATAGGCCAGCGCATGCTTGACTTCCTGGCGCTCGAAGAAGCGCAGGCCGCCATAGACCTTGTATGGAATGCGGGCCGAGAACAAGGCGTGTTCAAGCACGCGGGACTGTGCATTGCTGCGATACAGGATGGCGATCTCGCGGCGGGCGCTGCCTTCGTCGACCAACGCCTTGATCTCGTCGACCACCCACTGCGCCTCGAGCAGATCGGAAGGCTGCTCGGAGACGCGCACGGGTTCGCCCTCGCCTTGCTCGGTCCACAGATTCTTACCCAGGCGTGCGGAATTATGGGCGATCAACGCATTCGCCGAATCGAGGATGTGTCCGTATGAGCGATAATTCTGCTCCAGACGGATGACCGTCTCACGCGCGTACTCGCGCTGGAAATCGGCCATGTTCCCGACGTTGGCCCCGCGAAACGCATAGATGGACTGGTCATCGTCGCCCACGGCGAAAATGGACGCGCCACCACCCGCCAGCAGCTTGAGCCAACGATATTGCAAGGTGTTCGTATCCTGGAACTCATCCACCAGGATGTGGCGGAAGCGGCGCTGGTAGTGCTCGCGCACCGGCCCGTTATGCTGCAGCAGTTCGAATGCCCGCAGCAGCAGTTCGGCGAAATCGACGACCCCCTCGCGTTCGCACTGCGCCTGATACAGCCGGTAGATCTCGACCAGTTGCCTTTGATGAGCATCCCAGGCCTCGACCGCGTCGGGACGCTCACCCCGCTCCTTGGCCGAATTGATGAAACGCTGCACATCCCTGGCGGGGAATTTCTCGTCATCGATACCAGCGCCCTTCAGCAGGCGTTTCACCAGGGACAACTGGTCGCCGGTATCCAGTATCTGGAAAGTCTGGGGCAGGCCCGCGTCCCGATGATGCGCACGCAGCAGACGGTTGCACAGGCCATGGAACGTCCCCACCCACATACCGCGGGTATTGATGGGCAGCAACGCGCTCAGGCGCGTGAGCATCTCACGCGCCGACTTGTTGGTGAACGTGACGGCAAGCAGCGAAAACGGGCTGGCCTGGCCGGTTTGAATCAGCCAGGCCATGCGCGTGGTCAGAACCCGGGTCTTGCCACTACCCGCGCCGGCCAGGACCAGCGCGTGTTGGGGAGGAAGGGTGACCGCCGATTGCTGTTGTGGATTGAGCTGGTCGATCATGCCGCGTAGCGGCGCAACCGGAGGGCAAACTGTTCCAGGCCTTCAATGCCGCTTTGCTGGGCCCGCTGGCACCACGCTTGCAGATCGCTGAGAAGCTGCTCGCTGCTGGCGCTGGAGCTTTCCCAGAGACGCACGAGTTCGCGGCGCATTTGCACCAGCGTGGACAGGGAGTCATTGCGGGCCAGGACGGTGTCGAGTTCGGCGCGCTGTTCGGGCTCGAGCGCCTCGTCACCGTGGCTGAGCCATTCCTTGACGCGGCGGGGCAGCGATTTGCTGTATTGCCCACCTTGTTCCTGGCGGGCGGCGGGCTTGAGACGGGCGAGTTCGTCGCTGACGGAACGTTTCACCATGTCGGTGTAGCGCGCCAGGATTTCGTAGCGATGCGTAATGACGCCTTGCAGCGTGCTGAGACTGACGGGAGCGAGCTTGGATGCCGGTTCCAGACGCAACTTCGGCGCGACCTTCTTGACGGTGGCCAGGCGCAGGAAGCTGAGGATGCGGATGTAGCCCCAGCCAATGTCGAATTCGTACCACTTGGTCGAGAACTTGGCCGACGTGCCGAAGGCATGGTGGTTGTTGTGCAGCTCTTCGCCGCCGATGATGATGCCCCAGGGCGACACATTGGTGCTGGCATCGGGGCAGGCGTAATTGCGATAGCCCCAGAAATGCCCCAACCCGTTGACCACGCCAGCGGCCCAGAAAGGAATCCAGGCCATTTGCACGGCCCAGACGGTCAGCCCGAGAACGCCGAACAACGCGAGGTCGATGACCATCATGATGGACACGCCCAGAACGCTGTGGCGCGCGTAGAGTTTGCGCTCGAGCCAGTCGTCGGGCGTGCCGTGACCGAATTTCTTCAGGGTTTCGGCGTTGAGGGCTTCGTCACGGTAGAGTTCGGCGCCGCGAAAGAACACCTTGCCGATGCCGTAGACCATGGGCGAGTGCGGGTCACCCTCGCGTTCGCACTTGGCATGATGCTTGCGATGAATGGCCACCCATTCCTTGGTGACCATGCCGGTGGTCATCCACAACCAGAACCGGAAGAAATGCATGACGGCTGGATGGAGATCCAGCCCGCGGTGCGCCTGGCTGCGGTGCAGGAAGATGGTGACCGCGACAATGGTGATGTGCGTGACGACCAGGGTGAACAGAAGAACCTGCCACCACGACCACTGCAACACACCGCCGGAAAGAAAGTTCAGAATTTGATCCATACCAGTCTTGTCAGACCTCGTCAGAAGATACAACAAAGTTTAGCGCACTTGTCAGCTGTTTGACAGAAAAAACGCAAATTGGCTTTTGCGCCACATCAGGGCATAACCTCGTTTCCTGAAAGGGTTTTCCTGGATTTCACAAGCGTTCGCCGTGTCGGGCCGCCCCATTTTTGCTGCATTGCAACATAATAACCGATCCCAGGGCGAATGGGTAGCCCCCGGGCACCATTCCCCCCAAGGACGGCATTAGCCGGCTCTTTCCAACACAGCGCCGAAGAACCCGTCCGTGCCGTGGTGATCGGGCCGCAGCGACAGGTAAGGGCCGGACAGAGTGAGGGTTTTACAGCGATCAGCCAGGACCGGCCCCGCGTCAAGGAGCGTAAAGTCCTGATTTTCCGCCAGGAATCGCTCGACCTGCCGTTCATTTTCCTCAGGCAGGACGCTGCATGTGCCATAGACCAGCCGCCCCCCGGGGGCCACGCAGCGGGATGCCTGACTCAGGATGCTGGCCTGGGTGGCAAGCAACTGCGTCAGCGAATCAGGGTGCTGGCGCCATTTGAGGTCGGGGTTGCGCCGCAGCGTGCCCAGGCCGCTGCAAGGCGCGTCCACCAGCACACGTTGCGCCTTGCCGCGCAGACGCTTGACGCGCTGATCGTTTTCGGGCGCGATGACCACTGGAACGATATTGGACAGCCCGCTGCGCGCGAAACGCGGCTTGGCGCGCGCCAGGCGCACGGCGGACACGTCAAACGCGTACAAACGCCCCGTGGAGCGCATGAGCGCCCCCAGCAGCAAGGTCTTCCCGCCCGCGCCGGCACAATAATCGATGACCATGTCGCCGCGCCGGGGCGCCACCAGCGCCACCAGGATCTGACTGCCTTCGTCCTGGACCTCGAGCTCGCCCCGCTCGAACATGGGCCAGCGATTCACAGGCGGGCGACCCTGCAGACGAATACCCCACGGCGAATACGGCGTGGGGCGCGGGTCGAAACGCAGGCCGGCACCGCCGCGCAGGCTGTCGAGCAACGCGTCGCGCTCGATCTTGAACGGATTGGCGCGCACATCCAGGGGCGCGGTCTGGTTCAGAGCTGTGATCAGGGAGTCCGCATCAGGCAACTCGGCCAAGCGGGCATCGAGCCAGTCGGGCAGCGAAGCGCGAACCGCGCGCGGCAGACCGGCGGGATCGATCCCTTCAACATGATCCAGCCACCCCTTTTCTGGTTCGGACAAGGCCTCGCGCAGGGCGGGGCCGCTCAACACAGAGGACAGGGCCAGGATGGCCAGTCGGCGGCTCGCGGGACCGCTGCCGCTCTCGGCGAACTGGCGGTACCGGCGCAAATGCCGCAGTGCCTCGAAGACGGAATCGGCGACTTCGGCGCGATCGCGCGCGCCCAGCTTGGGATGGGCGCGCAACCAGCGCGACAGCGCGGCGTCGGCAGGCAGCGACCATTGCAACACCTCGCCCAGGGCGTCCTGCACCTGGCCGATGCGGATGGCCGCGGTGGAGGGCCGGTTTTCGACAGCCCGGGGACCCGCCGATGCGCGACGCGCCCTGCCATCACCCGGCGTGCCGGCTGCCGACGGCCGGCCTCGCGGCGCGGATGCGTCTGATGAGCGGCCGCGGGGAGCGGGCGATTCCGACGATCGGTTCCGCACCGGGGCCGTACCCGACGGTCGATCGCGCCTGGCGCCGCTGGAACCCTTGCCTGATGACCGACCTTGACTCATGATTGCTCTCCGGCACCGACAACCCGCACACTGTCACTCAGATAAACAAAGGAGCGTGTGGAGACCCCTCGCACCCGCACACGCGAATGCTCGTCCAGCGACACCCGCCCCTCGGCCAGCCATTCCACGACCTGCGCATACATTTGATGCTCGGCCGTCAGCACGCGATCGGCCAGCCTATCGGCCGTGTCGCCATCCAGCACCGGCACGGCGCCCTGTGCCACGATGGGCCCCAGATCGAGCACCGGAGTGACGAAATGCACGGTGCAGCCATGCCATTGCACACCATTATCGAGCGCCTGCTGGTGTGTGCGCAGCCCCGGAAACGCGGGCAGCAAAGAAGGATGAATGTTGAGTAGCCGGCCGTGGTACCGGGCCACGAAGCCCGGCGTCAGCACGCGCATGAACCCCGCCAACAGCACGAAATGCGGGTCGTATCGGTCGATCGCCTGCGCCAGCGCATGATCGAAGTCTTCGCGCGAGGCATAGTCGCGATGCGGGACGACGCATGTCTCCAGCCCCTGCGCACGCGCCCATTCCAGGCCCTCGGCATCCGATTGGTTGGAAATCACCGCGCCAACCCGCGCTGGCAGGCCGCGATCGCGCACGGTTTCGACGATGGTCCGCATGTTGGAGCCGCGCCCGGAAATCAGGACAACCAGTCGGCAAGAGGGGGGAGAGGAAGCGTTCAAAATATAATTCCAGGGCTGGGCCATCCAAAATTGTAAACTCTCGGACGTGAAACCTCCCTTACGAATCTACCGCACCCTGCCGCGCTTCGACGAAGATCGGCCCAGCGCCGTGACCATCGGCAATTTCGACGGTGTGCACAGGGGGCACCAGGCGATTCTTGCCCGCGTACGCGAAGAGTCGGCGGCTCGCGGCCTGATCCCCACCGTCATGACGTTCGAGCCTCATCCGCGCGCCTTCTTCGCGCGGCGTGGTCAACGCCCTGAACTGATCCCGACCCAGATCAGCAGCCTGCGCGACAAGGTCTGGGCGCTGGCGCGGCATGGCATCCGCCAGATCGTCATCGTGAAGTTCGACCAGGCCTTGGCGGACCTGGCCGCCTCTGATTTCATTGAAAACTTTCTGGTGCGCGGCCTCGATGCGCGCTGGCTGCTGGTGGGATCCGATTTCCGCTATGGCCACAAGCGCAGCGGCGACATCGCCTTGCTGCGCAGCGCCGGAAGCCACGCGGGTTTCGATGTGGAAACCATCGCCGACATCGCCGACGGCGATGGGCACCGCATCTCCAGCTCCGAGGTGCGCACCGCGCTGGCGGTGGGCGATCTGGAGCGGGCGGGATCCCTGCTGGGCCACAACTACGGCATCAGCGGCCACGTGGTGCATGGCATGAAACTCGGGCGCACACTGGGATTTCCCACGTTGAACATCCACGTGCCGCCACAGTGCGCGGCCCGCTCGGGAGTGTACGTCGTCCGGGCCCACGGCCTGGCCGAACGCCCACTGAACGGAGTCGCCAGCCTGGGGGTGCGACCCACTGTCAGCCACGCCGGCCATGTGCTGTTGGAAGTCCATCTGCTCGGCAGCGCGCTCGACGCATACGGTAAACTCACGCGTATTGAATTTCTCAAGTACCTTCGGGACGAAGAAAAATTTCCCGATCTTCCCACAATGATCGCAGCCATCGGCAACGATGCGCGCTGCGCTCGCGACTATTTCGCACTCCATGGACTATAGAGACACCCTGAACCTGCCCGAATCCCCGTTCCCCATGCGCGGCAACCTCGCCAAGCGCGAGCCGGGCTGGATCACGCAGTGGGAAGAAAACAAGGTGTACGCGTCCATCCGCGCCGCCAGCAAGGGGCGGCCGAAATTCGTGCTGCATGATGGCCCGCCCTATGCCAACGGCGACATCCACATCGGCCACGCCGTCAACAAGATTCTGAAGGACATCATCGTCAAGAGCCGCACGATGGCCGGCTACGATGCCCCCTACGTGCCAGGCTGGGACTGCCACGGCATGCCCATCGAAATCCAGATCGAAAAGAAATACGGCAAGAACCTGCCGGTGGAAGAAGTGCAGTCCCGGGCCCGTGCGTATGCGCTCGAACAGATCGACCGCCAGCGGCAAGACTTCAAGCGGCTGGGTGTGCTGGGCGACTGGGACCACCCCTATCTCACCATGAATCACAGCAACGAAGCCGACGAGCTCCGTGTGTTGGCCCGCATCATGGAGAAAGGGTATGTGTACCGCGGCCTCAAGCCCGTGAACTGGTGCTTCGACTGCGGATCGGCGCTGGCCGAGGCCGAGGTCGAATACGCCGATCGCACCGATCCGGCGGTCTACGTGGCGCTGCGGTTCCACGACAAGGAAAAACTGGCCCATGCCTTCGGGCTGCCGCAGATCGACGATGGCGCCGCCGTGATCTGGACGACCACACCCTGGACTCTGCCGGCCAACCAGGCCCTGAACATCGGCGCCGACATCGATTATTCTCTGGTGCGCCTGGCCCAGCCCCGTGCCACGGGTAGCATGCTGCTGCTCGCCACCGATCTCGTCGAAAGTTGCCTGCAAGCCTGGGAACTCGAAGGGCGCATCGTCGCCACCGTCAAAGGCGCGGCGCTGGCCAACCTGGAATTCCGGCACCCACTGCACGACCTCGACCCCGGCTACCGGCGCCTGTCACCGGTCTACCTGGGTGACTACGTCACGCTCGATGCCGGCACCGGCATCGTCCACTCATCGCCCGCCTACGGGGTTGAAGACTTCATTTCGTGCAAGGCACATGGTCTGGAAGACGACCAGATCGTCAACCCGGTGATGGGCGATGGCCATTACAACCCATCATTGCCGTTGTTCGGCGGCTTGATGATCTGGAAAGCCAATCCGAAAATCGTGGAGGCGCTGCAAAACAGCGGCGCGCTGCTCAAGGTCGAGCAGCACAAGCACAGCTACATGCATTGCTGGCGCCACAAGACGCCCATCATCTACCGGGCGACCAGCCAATGGTTCGCGGGTCTGGACCTGCAACCCAAATCCGGGGCATCGCTGCGTGAAACCGCGCTGCAAGGCATAGAGCAGACCGAATTCTTCCCGTCGTGGGGCCGCGCGCGCCTGTACGCCATGATCGCCAACCGCCCTGACTGGACGCTCTCGCGCCAACGCCAATGGGGCGTGCCCATGGCATTCTTCGTGCACAGGGAAACCGGTGCGCTGCACCCGCGCACCGTCGAGCTTCTTGAAGAAGTGGCCCGCCGCGTCGAAAAACAGGGCATCGAGGCTTGGCAAACGCTGGACCCGCGTGAGTTGCTGGGCGACGAAGCCGACCAATACGAAAAGAACCGCGACACACTCGATGTCTGGTTCGACTCCGGCAGCACCCACGCCACCGTGCTGGGCGGCCGCGACCATCAGCTCAAGGGTTCGCACGCGGACTCACTCAATTGGCCGGCCGATCTCTACCTGGAAGGCTCGGATCAGCACCGCGGCTGGTTCCATTCGTCGCTGCTCACGGGCTGCATGCTGTACGGCCGCCCCCCCTACAAGGCGTTGCTCACGCACGGCTTCGTGGTCGACGGCAAGGGCCGGAAAATGAGCAAATCCGTCGGCAACGTCGTTGCGCCGCAGAAAGTGTCCGACACCCTGGGGGCGGAAATCCTGCGGCTCTGGACGGCGTCCACCGACTATTCCGGCGAACTGACGATTTCCGACGAGATCCTCAAGCGCGTGGTCGAGAGCTACCGCCGCATCCGCAACACGCTGAAGTTCCTACTGGGCAATCTGCTGGACTTCGACGCCCGCGCCAACGCCCTGCCGTTGGAAAAAATGTTCGAGATCGACCGCTATGCGCTGGCCTTGACGGCGCAAATGCAGTCCGAGGTGTTGGCCTCCTACAACCGCTACGAGTTCCACCTGGCGGTTTCGCGACTGCAGATTTTCTGCTCCGAAGACCTGGGCGCGTTCTATCTGGACATTCTGAAGGATCGGCTCTACACCACGGGCGCCGACAGCGTCGCGCGCCGTTCCGCGCAGACCGCGCTGTTCCATGTCACGCACGCGCTGCTCAAACTGATGGCGCCCATTCTGTCGTTCACCGCCGAAGAGGCATGGAGCGACATGCATGCGAGCCAGGAAACACAAACCATCTTCACAGAGCTGTTCCACGCCATTCCGGCACAACCCGATGCGGGGCTGCTGACCGACAAATGGACGCGGCTGCGCGCCATTCGAGCCGACGCCATGCGCAAGATCGAGGAAGTTCGCGGCACCGGCGCCATCGGGTCGTCTCTGGACGCCGAAGTCGACATCCACGCCGACGGCGATGACCACAAGCTGCTCGACAGCCTGGGCGACGACCTGCGTTTCGTGTTGATCGTCTCGCGCGCCTCGCTGCACGAGGCGTCGGGGCCGATCACCATCGACGTCGCCGCCACGACACAACCGAAGTGCGGCCGTTGCTGGCATCACCGCGCCGATGTCGGCACGGACGCGGCCCACCCGGATCTCTGCGGACGATGCACTGACAACCTGTTCGGCACTGGCGAAGCGCGTCAACATGCCTGATTCAACACTACGCGGCGTCGGCGCGCGCCATCGGGCGAAGCTCTGGGTCTGGCTGGCCGGCGCGCTGGCCATCATCGTCCTGGATCAGGTCAGCAAGCTCTATGTCAACTCGCATTTGCAGTACGGTGAACGCCTGCATGTGCTGCCGGTGTTCGACATCACCCTGCTCTACAACCCCGGTGCCGCATTCAGTTTCCTTGCGACGGATGGCGGGTGGCAGCGCTGGCTGTTCACCGCCATTGCGCTGGCCGCCGCGGGACTCATCATCCATCTGCTGCGCAAGAATCCTGGCCAGACCTTGTTCTGCGCATCGATCACGGCCATACTTGGGGGGGCCGTGGGCAATGTCATAGATCGCCTGCAGCACGGGCACGTCATCGATTTCTTCCTGTTCTACTGGCGCGACTGGTACTTCCCCGCGTTCAATGTCGCTGACGTGGCCATCACCTGTGGCGCCGCCCTGCTCATCCTCGACGAGCTCCTGCGCATGCGGCGTGATCGAAACAAGGCGGGTTAGCATCCGGTCTGGCTGGCTTGTACATTCAATCAACCAGACAAAACACGCCGGCCTGCCCATCTCTTGAAAAACCGGACCAGCATATGCGGGAACTTGCCGACAAACGAATCGTACTGGGCCTAACCGGCGGGATCGCCTGCTACAAGACGGCGGAGTTCCTGCGGCGCGCGCTCGACCAGGGCGGCACGGTCGACGTGGTCATGACCGAGGCTGCCACGCGCTTCATCACGACAACCACCATGCAAGCGCTTTCCGGGCGTCCGGTGTACGTGGACACCTTCGATGCCGGTCCGTCCGACGGCATGGCGCACATACATCTCACGCGCGGGGCCGATGCCATCCTGGTCGCGCCGGCCAGCACCGATTTCATCGCCCGGCTGGCCAACGGGCTGGCCAATGACTTGCTGTCTACCCTGTGCGCCGCCCGCGGGGCCTGCCCACTGTTGTTGGCGCCGGCCATGAATCGCGAAATGTGGCTCAACCCGCCCACCCAGCGCAATATCCGGCAACTGGCCGAAGACGGTGTGGTCATTCTGGGGCCCGGAAGCGGCAGCCAGGCATGCGGCGAAGTGGGCGATGGCCGCATGCTCGAACCTCTTGAACTGCTCGACGAACTGATCGGCAGCTTCCAACCGAAAGATCTGCGGGGCCGCCGCATCGTCATCACCGCCGGCCCCACATCCGAAACCGTGGATCCGGTGCGCGTCATCACCAACCGTTCATCCGGCAAGACCGGCTACGCCCTGGCGCGCGCCGCGCGGCAAGCGGGAGCGGATGTCGTGCTGGTGTCGGGTCCCACGGCACTTCAAGCCCCCTATGGTGTCACACGCATCGACGTCGACAGCGCACGCCAGATGCATGCGGCCGTCATGGAAGCGGTCGCTGATGCGGATATTTTCATTGCCGTCGCCGCGGTGGCCGACTGGCATGTCGTTCACCCCAGTACGCAAAAAATCAAGAAACGCGGCCAGGCGGCGCCGTTCGATCTGGAGTTCGCCCCCAATCCCGATATACTGGCGGACGTCGCCGCGCGGCCCAACGGACCGTGGTGTGTCGGGTTCGCCGCCGAAACAGAAAATCTCGAGGCCTACGCGCAGGCCAAGCGCACACGCAAGGGCGTGGCGCTGATGGTGGGCAACCTGGCTCAGCAATCCATGGGGGCGGACGACACGCAACTGGTGTTGTTCGACGACACCGGCGCACATCCGCTGCCACGCCTGCCCAAACCCGAGGCCGCCCGGCAACTGATGCGTGCCATCGCCGCGCGCCTGCCCAACAACCCACGATGACAAACGGACGGATCCTGGCGTGATACGACATCCTCTTGGCAACCCGGCCTCCTCTGCCCGTCGTGACAACGCGGGTCAGGTACGCGCGGTTTCCATGCCGCGCCGACTGATCGCGCTGGTGCTGGCGGTGGCCAGCGTGGTGCTGATCGTCGACGCGCTGCTGAACGGCTGGCGCCTGTTCAACGAGGGCGGCGCCTGGGACGACTGGGCGCCGGCCGTCATCATGCTGGTGGCTGGCGTGATCCTGCTGCTCGGCGCGCGTGCCGCGCTCAATCCGGAGGTCACACCGGAACTGCCTGAAACCTCTTCGCCCGATCATATCGAGCATTGACCCGGGCACAGCGCTGGATCATCGCGGGGGCGCCCCCCGCGCACCGATTCAGGCCCTGGGTGGCAAACGCAGCAGATCCTCGATCTCCAGCCCCTTGTCCCTCAGCGCGGCTTCCAGAACGGGCTGCAGGCCCCCTAGGCATTCCAGCACCGTCTCGCGCACCGTGTCGACTATCACCTGTGTGCCGCGATCGATTTCGACGTTCAGCGCATCACCCGTCTGCTTCTGTTCAAACACGGTCGCACGACGCGTTTCGGGAATGAGCCAGACCTCGAACCAGCCTTCGTCGCGATTGACGTCGGCCACGGTCAGGCTGGCGCCATTGACCGCAATATAGCCTTTGGCGAAGACGTACTTGCGGAAGCCAGGGGGAATGCCGATGCGCAGGACACGGTTGTTATCCATCTGCCGCACCGCCACCAGGGGCGCGTGGAAATCGACGTGGCCCGAAAGCGGATGCCCGCCTATCTCGGCGCCGTCACGCGCAGCGCGCTCGACGTTGACCCGCCCGCCACGCACATAGCCGCCCAGCGTGGTCAGGTCCAGGCTTTTGAGCATCACGTCGAAGCTGGCCGCATTGGCCGACAGCAGGTGAGTCACCGTCAGGCAGACCCCATCCACAGACACACTGGCCCCCACCGCCAGCCCGTCGCAGAACCCGGGAGGAAACATCAGGCTGAAAGTGCGCAGGCCCTCCCGGTCGTCAATGCTGTCGATGGTGGCCATCCCTTGGACGATTCCCGTGAACATACTCTCACCCTCCGATCAATTGAAGCGTTTCCAGGGAAGAAAGAGTCGCCGCGCAGGCTCGCGCCGCTTCCACACCCTTGATCCGGAAATGTTCGAAAAAGAAACGATGCAGATCGTCACCTTCGAACCGTTCCTGCGGCGTCAGCACGCAGGACAGGACTGGCACGCGGGTCTCGAGTTGAACCTGCATCAGCCCGCTGACGACGGCCTGCGCGACGAACTCGTGCCGATAGATGCCACCATCGGCCACCAGGCCCGCGGCGACGATCGCCGAATAGCGTCCGGTTTCCGCCAGCAGACGGGCGTGCAGCGGGATTTCGAAGGCACCCGGCACATCGATGACATGGATGTCCCGCGGGTCGAAGCCTGAACGGGTGATCTCGTCGAGAAAAGACAGGCGCGCCTGCGCGATGATATCGCTGTGCCAGCCCGCCTGCACGAACGCAATGGACCGGGCCGACGCGACAGCGCCTGAGCAGCCGGATCGAGGATTGGACATACTGAATTCTCCTGTTTTCAGAACCATAAAAACAGGGCTTGGACAGACAGGGAAAAGGTGATGCCCGCACCCATTGACCAGGCCAATGGCAAACACCCCATTCGCCGGCGTGGCCGGCGGCATCCCGCTCTCTCTTCATCCGGACTATCACCGTCGGCCCCGGAATCACACCGGGTCTGCTGACCCTGCCGGCGAACCCTTACCCGGGAATAGGGAGGGAATCACCTTCAGGCGCTCGCGGGCTAGGCCATTGCAGCCATTACCGCCGGTGGGGAATCACACCCCGCCCTGAGAACGCGCGAACCGCTCCGACATGACAGGGAGCGAACCCGCGATCGGACTATATCACAACGGCCAGCCCCGCACGGCGTGTGCGGAAAGCCGGCGGGTTGTGCTATACAGAGCGCCAGACAATCATTTCAGAAAGGATTCCCATGTTCAGACGCATCGAAACCCGGATCGTGAACCCCTTGCTGGGCACCCGCATTCCGGCGCCCGGCTATGCCACAGACGGGTCGGCGGCCATGGATTTGCGCGCCTGCCTGGACGAAGCGGTGACGGTCGCGCCCGGTGGCCGCACCCTGGTGCCAACGGGAATCGCCCTCAACATGATGGACCCGGGGCTGGTGGCGATCGTCGCGTCCCGCTCGGGCCTGTCGCTCAAGCACGGCGTGCGTGTCGCCCAGGGCATCGGCGTCATAGACTCGGACTACCATGGCGAGATCGCCGTCATCCTCGCGAACGACAGCGACACGCCCTATCGCGTGGAACCCGGCGACAGGATCGCCCAGTTGATGTTCCAGCCGGTGGTTCAGGTGGACCTGCACGTCGTGGACGCGTTCACCATTGAAACCGAGCGCGGCGCGGGCGGATTCGGCAGCACAGGCAAGGCGTAGCACCCAGCGGAGACACCGCCCCCTCCCCCTCGCATGGAACGAAAAGGCCCACCGCACTGAAAACATGCGGCGAGCCCCGGACAGCGGCCCAGGGATCAGCCGACCATCATCAGGCTGGCGTTGCCGCCAGCCGCCGCCGTGTTCACGCTGACCGACACCTCGCGCAACAGCCGTTCCAGCGAGTACTGATGCCCGGCCGCCAGTTCGTCCGTGCTCAGCCCCTGCACCGAGACAATGGGCCCGGAGCGCGCGGCGACCACCTGATTGAGTTCGCGCAAGGCGTCGCCGTCCCCTTCGAACAGCACCGCCTGGTAATCCGCCTGGCCGATGTCGCCAGGGGGCACCAAGAGCACCCGTTTCTTTTGCTCCGGCGTGCAATCGGCCAGGAATGCCCGCGCCGCATCCGTCTCGGCCAGCGCCAGCGCGTTGCCAGTGGTGACACAAGCCTGATATTGGGCCACGGCGCCTTCCCGCGATGCCGCCACCCCCAGCACCGTGCCGCGCGGCTTGAGATGATAGGTGTTGGTTTCCCCGGTGGGGCCGGGCAACTCGAGTTCCCGACCGCCGGCATCCGGCTCTTGCCACCAGTCGGGTAGCCCCGCCGGACGGCGGGACAACAGCCGCAACAGATACAAGGGGCCGCCCGCCTTGGGTCCGGTGCCCGAGAGGCCTTCGCCGCCAAACGGCTGGACACCCACCACGGCGCCCACGATATTGCGATTGACGTAGACATTGCCCGCATGAATGCGGCTCGTCACACGGGCCACGGTTTCGTCCAGGCGGGTGTGCACTCCGAACGTCAGGCCATAGCCAGTGGCGTTGATCGCGTCGATCAGCGCGTCCAGCCCGTCCCGCTTGTAGCGGATCACATGCAGCACCGGCCCGAACACTTCGCGCTTCAAGGCCGATATATCATCGAGTTCGACGATGGTGGGCGCCACGAAGGAGCCATGCTGGCACATGGAATCCAGACCGAGTTGATCCACGCGTCGGCCCGCGTCACGCATGGCGGCGATGTGCTTTTCTATGACAGCCTGCGCCTGCATGTCGATGACCGGCCCGACATCGGTGGAGAGCATGTCAGGATTGCCGACACGCAATTCCTGCATCGCGCCGCGCAGCATGCCCAACACGTGATCGGCGCAATCCTCTTGCACGCAGAGCACACGCAGCGCCGAGCAGCGCTGTCCGGCGGAATCGAAGGCGGAAGTCAGCACGTCGAACACGACCTGTTCGGCCAGCGCCGATGAATCGACGACCATGGCATTCTGGCCACCGGTCTCGGCGATCAGGGGAATGGGATGCCCGGCGTCGTCAAGTCGTTGCGCCAACGTGCGGGAAATGATCTGCGCCACCTCGGTCGAGCCCGTGAACATCACACCACGCACGACGGGGCTGGCCACCAGGCTCGCACCCACGGTCTCGCCCAGACCCGGCAACAGTTGCACAGCGCCCGATGGAACCCCCGCCTTGCGCAGGATGGCCACCGCCGCGGCGGCGATCAGGCAGGTCTGCTCCGCCGGTTTGGCCAGCACGGGATTGCCCGCGGCGAGCGCGGCGGACACCTGCCCGGTGAAGATGGCGAGCGGGAAGTTCCATGGGCTGATGCACACGACAGGCCCCAGCGGGCGATGCGTGTCGCCGGAGAATGCGCTCCGGATCTGGCCGGCGTAATAACGCAGGAAATCGGTGGCCTCGCGGACTTCGGAAATGGCGTTGGGCAGCGACTTCCCGGCCTCGCGAACGATCAGCCCCAACAACGGCTGCATGTCGTCCTCGAGCATCTGCGCCGCCCGTTCCAGGCACTGCGCGCGTTCCTCGACCGGGGTGGACTGCCAGATGGGCGCCGCATGCGCCGCCTCCTGCAACGCCTGGCGGACTTCGGCGTCGGACGCCTCGATCACGTGCCCCACGACATCACGGCGATCAGCAGGATTCCGCACCGGCTGCGCGCGGGAGTCGTCCCACTCGGGCTGGGCGCCGCCCAGCAGCGGTTGGGCCCGCCACGTGGCCGTGGCACTGCCCAACAGCGCGGCCGACAGCGACCCGAGCCGTTGCTCGTTGCTCAAATCCAGCCCCATGGAGTTGCTGCGGCCGTCCCTGGCCTGGTACAGGTCCCTGGGCAGAGGGATCTTGTCATGCGGGGCACCCAGCGGCTGTATGCGCTGCGCGGCCTGCACCGGATCGATGATGAGCGCCTCGACGGGAATGTCGTCGTCACCAATCTGGTTGACGAACGAAGTATTGGCGCCATTCTCGAGCAGACGGCGCACCAGGTAGGCCAGCAGCGTCTCGTGCGTGCCCACCGGCGCATAGATTCTGCAGGGGCGGTTGAGCTTGCCTTGCGCGACCGGCCCGGTGACATGCTCGTAAAGCGATTCGCCCATGCCGTGCAGGCACTGGAACTCGTATTGCCCAGGGTAATAATTCTGCCCCGCCAGATGGTAAATGGATGCCAGCGTATAAGCGTTGTGCGTCGCGAACTGAGGATAGACGGCGTCAGGCACCGCCAGCAACTTGCGCGCACAAGCCAGATACGAGATATCGGTGTAAATCTTGCGCGTGTAGACCGGATAGCCTTCCAGGCCGCCCTCTTGTGCCCGCTTGATCTCGCTGTCCCAGTACGCCCCCTTGACCAGGCGAACCATCAGCCGATGGCGGCTGCGCTTGGCCAGGTCGATGACATAATCAATGACGAACGGCGCGCGCTTCTGGTATGCCTGGATCACGAAACCGATGCCGTTCCAGCCGGCAAGATCGGGATCGAAGCACAGGGCCTCCAAGAGATCCAGGGAGATCTCCAGGCGGTCGGCCTCTTCGGCGTCGATGTTCAGGCCGATGTCGTAGCTGCGGGCCAGGCGGGCGAGCGCCGTCACGCGCGGCAGCAGCTCCGCCATCACCCGGTCGCGTTGAGCGCGTGAATAACGCGGATGCAGCGCCGAGAGCTTGATGGATATCCCCGGGCCTTCGTAAATACCGCGCCCCTGCGCCGACTTGCCGATCGCGTGGATGGCCTGTTCGTACGAAGTGTTGTACCGGTCGGCGTCGGCGGCGGTCGTGGCCGCCTCACCCAGCATATCGTAGGAGTAGCGGAACCCCTTTTCCTCCAGCTTCCGGCTGTTGGCCAGCGCCGCGGAAATGTTCTGTCCCGCGACGAACTGCTCGCCCATCATGCGCATGGCGATGTTCACGCCCTTGCGGACCAGCGGTTCGCCGCCCTTGCCGATGAGACGTGTCAGCGCCCGGGACAAGGACTGCTCGCTGTTGACGCTGACCAGCTTGCCGGTGAGCATCAGGCCCCACGTGGCGGCATTGACGAACAGCGAAGGCGACTCGCCCATGTGCGCACGCCAGTCGCCGCGGCTGATCTTGTCACGGATCAGGGCATCACGGGTGGCGCGATCCGGAATGCGCAGCAGCGCCTCGGCCAGGCACATCAGCGCGACCCCTTCCTGACTGGACAACGAGAACTCCTGGATCAGGCCCTCTACCCCGCCGCCCTTGCGTTTGCTGCGCAGCGTCTTGACCAGGCGTTCGGCCAGCGCATGCACGTCGGGGCCGGGGATATCGCGCGCCTGGTCCGCCAGCAGCGGCACGCATTCGGTTTCGGGGCGGCGATAGGCGCTGGTAATGGCGGCACGCAAAACCGACTGGGGCTGGACGTCCTGAGCGAACTCGTAAAACGGCGGCAACGGATCCTGATGCGCGACCTCACCCGCCTCTTCCGCGACATCCTGTTGATTCAGGTAGCTGATTTCAGCCGGCACCTGCCCGCGTTCGATGGCATCGATATAGGCGAACAAGGCCTGTTTGTGCAACCAGTGGGGTGTGCACCCCAGTTTCTGCGCGGCGTGCCGAAGCCGTTCACGCAATGCCTCATCTACTTTTACACCCAGTGTGGTCGTCGCCATGGCAATTCCTGTCGTGCCTCGTGCAAGATCGCGGCGCGCCCGGGACGGGCGCGCCTGCCCCGAGCGGGAGCCACTCAGGGTAAACCAAAATACTAAATTGGTTGCAACCTTTTCTGAATTAAGGTTAACCCTAGTATACCTGCAAGGCTGTACCTTTTGGGCGACGGACAGCACCAATCCATAGCGGCATGTGGCTCAGCGACTGATTCAGGGGATTCCTGGCTTGAGCGCGGAAACCGAGCACCGGATCGGACACCCTCGGCAAGAAAATTGCTCGACACGGGCTTCAGGCGCAGCCCTTGAGCACGACGCCAGGCCGGTTCGAGGGTGCCGGCGGGCCTCCTGAGATCTGGGCGGCAATGAGCGAGGAAAGTGTCCACAACGCCTTGCGCTGCCCCATCACCAACGCCGGCACACCCGCCCCCACTGGAACAGTGACCTCGGCCCGGCAGATGGTTGGTCGCCTGCCCCGCAGATGCACGGGATCGAGACGCCAGGTGGCATCGAGGATGGTTTGCCTTCCGAAAATCGCATCAAAGCGCTGAACGGTCAGGAAGATCTTCCATACCGGCAGCGATGACGGCGCGGTATCGGCCGCGATGTCGAGCGTTCCCAGGCGCGCCGACAGATCCGCCGACAAGGCCCGACGCACCTGATCGCCGAGAGGTGACACCCATAAGGATTCGTTGAGCGGGGTTACCCTGGCGCTGTCGCCGCCGCTGATGACGATTTGCGGCCGATCGACTTGGTCGGGTACCGAGACAGGCTGCACACTGATCGCATACCGGCCCGCGGTGGCCTTCGATGCCGCGTTGGCGAGGGCCGTGTCGGCAAGAGGTGGGATCAGCGTGTAGTACTGAATCTTTGGCGCCGCCGCACACCCGCCCAGCAGGGCGATCAACACCAGGGTCGGGATCAGATACGAATATTTCAAGACTTGCGCCCTCCTCAAGGATCAATGACCCGGCAACACATCGGCGGGCCGTCCGCGCAACAACGCCGACGGGTTGGCCTGGAGATAATCCGCCAGCGCCCGCAATGACTTGGCCGCCTGCCCGAGCTCCCGCAACGTCTGGCCCAGATTCCCGCCTGAAGCCGCCGAGCCGAGCAGGCCGCTGACCTGATCCAGCGACTTGCGCACCGCCTTGAGCGTGGTCTCGGTTTGCGGCCCCACGCCATGCAGGCCGTTCAACGTGCGGGTCAATGCCTTCAATGCTCCGCGAAGATCCTGGCTGATACCGGCGAACGGAATCGCATCGAGCTTGGTCACGAGACTGCTCACCTGCTCCTGCAGACGATCGAAGCTGCCCGGCACAGTGGGAATGAGCGGGGGCTTCTGCGTTTCATCGAAATGCACCGGGGAGGCATCCGGGACGAACGCCAGCGCAATGTATTGTTGTCCGGTCAGCAGATTGCCCGTGCGCAATTGCGCGCGCAGACCATGCTCGATCATCGGCCTCAGAAGATTGTGGCCGGCGTTGCCGCTCTTTTCGTTCTCGGCGATCAGATCTTCGTAGACTTTGCCGAACCGCATGGGAAAGAGCTCGGTCTTGACCAGTACGTAGAACCGCCGGATCTTGACGTTGTACTCGAGATTGATATCTGTGACTTTGCCGATCTCCAGGCCATGGAACATCACGGGCGCCCCCACACTCAACCCACGCACCGACTGCCGGAATTCCATGTTGATGGGAACCGGGATGCCATCCGGGTCCGCCATCGCCGCTTGCCTCGTTGACTGCAGTGAGAAGGTGGTGTTGGCCTTGGCGGGAGTCGTGATGGCGGCATCGGCCGATGCAAATTCCACCCCGCCGGAAATGACCGACGCCAGAGATCCCGCCTGCACAGTGACACCGTCCGAACCGACCGACAACTGAATCCCGCTCACGTTCCAGAAACGGGTATCGGCGGTGACGTATTTGTCATTGGGCGCATCGACGAAAATCTGGATGTCGACCAGCTTGCCATCTGGGGCCAGACCGTAATCGATCACCCTCCCCACCTGGATGCGGCGGTAGTACACCGGCGACCCCAACTCCAGCGAGCCCAGATCGGGGGCCGTCAAGGTGTAGCGCGTACCGGGCTTGTCACTGGTGATCTCTGGGGGTTTCTCCAGGCCGATGAAACGATAGGCCTCGGCGGTTTCGACTCCGTGATCCTTCGTCCTCGACGTGTCGACACCGATATACGCACCAGACAGCAGGGTGTTCAGTCCAGACACACCAGTCAGCTCCAGCCGCGGCCGCACCACCCAGAAGCGTGTGCCTTTTCGGGCGATATACGCGGCGGCATCATGCTTGAGCCGCACCCTGACCAGCACCCTCGAGCGATCGGGCGACACCTCGATATCGTTCACCACTCCGACGACGACATCGCGATAACGGACCGTTGTCTGGCCCACCTCGATGCCATTGGCCGACTGAAAGCTGATGGTCACGATAGGGCCGGTTTCCATCCAGTTCTTGACGATCAATGACAGACCCACGACCGCCACCAGCAATGGCACCAGCCAGATCCAGGAGACGCTGCGCCGTTTCGGCGCGACGACATGGGGGGCGGCTGGCGTCCCTGCGGTTGCGGGGACATCAGTCGATGCGGCTGGCTCGGAGGGTGTGGGTTCCGTCATGCATGCTCCGTTGCGGGTCCCGCCAGGCGTTCACCACCCACCGCCGTCTTGCGCCCATCGCTCGAACCCAACGACGGACGCGCGTCCCATCCATGACGCGGGTCGAAACCGGCCGACGCCAGCATGGTCAGCACCACGACCAAGCCAAAACTGGCGGCTCCGGGGCCTGCGGAAATCTGGGAAATGCCGGGGAAATTCGCCATCGACGTCAGAAGAATGACGACAAAGACATCGAGCATGGACCACTGCCCGATGAATTCCACCAATTCGTACAACCGCGTGCGCTGACGCTGTATATCGTCACCCAACCAGCAGCGACGCGCCATGAGCGCGATGAGGATCAGCAGCTTGGTCATGGGCACAACGATGCTCGCGACGAACACGATGATGGCCAGATCCCAGGATCCCAGCTTCCAGAGTTCGACCACACCACCCAGAATCGTGTGCTCGGTCGTACCCACCGGCGTGCGGAACTTCATGACCGGCAGGACATTGGCCGGAACATACAGTATGCAGGCTGCAAGCACCAACGCCCAGGTTCGGGACATGCCCGGCAACCGGAACCTCACCTTCGCGCCGCATCGACGGCAAGCCTGATGATCGTGCGGCGAGGCGAGATTCTGGACATTGCCACAGGCATGGCAACTCGCCACGGTGGCCGCCGGGTCGACATCGATGCCGGATAATGGAACCAGCCCCGCGTCCTCGGCCTGGCGCCACAGCCACCCCGCCGATACACGCTCAAGCAGGGTGAGCAACACGGTCAAGGCCACGAACCCCCAGAGGCCCGGCGCCACGTGCAGCACAGCCAACCCGGCCAACTTGACGATGGCCACCAGGATGCCCAGCATCAGGACGGGAACCATGCTCCAGGTGCCCAGAACGCGCAACACCCGCATGCCCATGGCGAAATCGCGCGGCAGGTTTCCCGAGGCCACGCACATGAGCGCCCACACCAGAAACAGCAACTGGGTCAGCGGGACAAGGAAACCAAACAGCCCGGTCATCACGGCGACCACGGGACGACCCTGTTCCCATGTGAGCATCAACGCCTGCGGCAGCGACGCGTTGGCAATCAGCCACTTGAGCCGCAAGGTGACAATGGGAAAATAGTTCGCGATCGCGAAAACGATCAGGGCGGTGCACGCCAGAGCGAGCCACTGCGAGACTGACCACACGCTGCCGCGATACAGAACACTGTCGCAGCGAACGCAGCGTGCCGTTCCCCCGGGAGGAACGGGCACCCGTTCGTGCAGCAGGGCACAATGCGGGCACAGGACAAGGGGTCTGCACGCCTCAGTGGACAAGCTCGGCTTCCGAATCAACGGGAGGTAGATGCTTCGGTTTACCATCGGTGGGCAGGAAAACCAGTGTCACCTTGTCGTGTTCGTCGAGGACGACTTCCACATGCCCGCCATCGACCAGACGTCCGAACAACAGTTCGTCGGCCAATGCCCGACGGATGGTGTCCTGGATGAGCCGCTGCATGGGCCGGGCGCCCATCGCCGGATCGAAGCCTTCCTTCGCCAGATGCCCGCGCAATGCCTGCGAGAAGACCACGTCGACGTGTTTCTCGTGGAGCTGGTCTTCCAACTGCATGAGGAACTTGTCGACCACGCGCAGGATGATCTCGCGCGACAACGGCTTGAAGCTGATGATGGCGTCGAGCCGATTCCGGAATTCCGGCGTGAACAGGCGCTTGATGTCGGTCAGTTCGTCCCCCGCCGTTTCGGGTGTCGCGAAACCGATGGTGTTTCGATTGAGCGCCTCGGCGCCCGCATTGGTTGTCATGACGATGATGACATTGCGGAAATCGGCCTTGCGGCCGTTGTTGTCGGTCAAGGTGCCGTGGTCCATGACCTGCAGCAGGATGTTGTAGACATCGGGATGCGCTTTCTCGATTTCGTCGAGCAGCAAGACGCAATGGGGCTGCTTGCTGATGGCCTCGGTGAGCAACCCGCCCTGATCGAAACCAACGTAACCCGGCGGCGCGCCGATGAGGCGCGACACGGCGTGGCGCTCCATGTATTCGGACATGTCGAAGCGCAATAGCTCGATGCCCATGGTGAACGCCAGTTGGCGCGCGACCTCCGTCTTGCCCACGCCCGTGGGCCCGGAGAACAGAAACGCACCGATGGGTTTGTCGGGGCGCCCAAGGCCGGAGCGCGCCATCTTGATGGCCCCGGCCAGCGCCTCGATGGCCGCATCTTGGCCGAAAACGACAGTCTTGAGGTCGCGTTCGAGGGTGGCCAGCTTGCTGCGGTCATCGTTGGAAACGCTCTGGGGCGGAATGCGCGCGATCTTGGCCACAGTGGCTTCGACCTCGGCCTTGCCAATGAGTTTCTTCTGCCGGGAGCGCGGCAACAGGCGTTGCGCCGCACCGGCCTCGTCGATGACGTCGATGGCCTTGTCGGGCAGGTAGCGATCGTTGATGTGTCGAGCCGACAGTTCGGCCGCTGCGGTAAGTGCCGCCGCCGAATAGCGCACGCTATGGTGTGCCTCGAAGTAGCGCTTGAGCCCGCGCAGGATTTGTATGGTTTGCTCGACCGTGGGTTCGACCACGTCTATCTTCTGGAACCGCCGGGACAGGGCGTGGTCTTTCTCGAAGATGCCGCGGTATTCGTTGTAGGTGGTGGCGCCCAGGCACTTGAGCTGCCCGGAAGACAGCGCGGGCTTCAACAGGTTCGAGGCGTCGAGCGTGCCGCCCGATGCCGAGCCGGCGCCAATGAGGGTGTGGATTTCGTCTATGAACAGTATGGCGTTGGCGTTGTCCTTGAGCGAACGCAGCACGGATTTCAAACGCTGTTCGAAGTCGCCCCGGTACTTAGTGCCCGCAAGCAGAGCCCCCATGTCGAGCGCGTAGACTTGCGCGTCGGCAAGAATGTCGGGGACGTCGCCCTTGACGATGCGCCACGCCAAGCCCTCGGCGATGGCGGTCTTGCCCACGCCGGCCTCGCCCACGAGCAGCGGATTGTTCTTGCGCCGCCGGCACAGCACCTGGATGACGCGTTCGACCTCGGCCTCGCGACCAATGAGCGGGTCGATGCGCCCTTCACGGGATTCGAAATTGAGGTCGAGCGCATAAAGCTCAAGCGGCGATTTATGCTGCTCGGGCTTGTGCTCGGTTTCCGCCCCCGGTTGCTTGACCGGTTCGGGGCTGGAATCGTCGCTGGCTTTGGTGATGCCATGCGACAGGAAGTTGACCACATCGAGGCGAGTGACACCCTGCTGCAGCAGGTAGTACACCGCATGGGAATCCTTTTCTCCGTACATGGCAACTAGAACATTGGCGCCGGTGACGCTTTTCTTGGTGGAATTGCCCGACGAGACATGCATGATGGCGCGCTGAATGACGCGTTGGAACCCCAGCGTGGGCTGGGTGTCGACCTCGCCCTCGCCAGGAAAGACGGGCGTGTTCTCGTTGATGAACTTGCGCAGATCACGGCGCAGCGCCTCGATGTTGGCCGAACACGCGCGCAGAACCTCAACGGCCGCGACGTTGTCAAGCAACGACAGCAGCAGATGTTCCACAGTGATGAATTCGTGTCTGGCTGTGCGGGCCTCGACGAAGGCCATGTGCAAGCTGACTTCAAGCTCTTCGGAAATCACGCTTCCTCCATATACGAAGCGGACAAACATATCGACGAATCGATACATCCTATTCTATGACTAAATCGTCGGTGCGTAGCGGCGATTCCGTGGACAGTGTGACCGGATAGCCTCAAAAACATGACGTCACGACAACCATGTTCAATCGGCCGGCGCCGGTTCCATTATGCACTGTAACGGATGCTGGCGCTCCTGGGCGGATCTTCGGACCATCTCGACCCGGGTTTCGGCCACCTCGCGGGGAAACACCCCGCACACTCCGCGACCCTCATGGTGAACCTTGAGCATGATGCGCGAGGCCTCGTCTTCGCTCTTGCCGAATATCCGCCGCAGGACGTCCACCACGAATTCCATCGGCGTGTAATCATCGTTGAGCAGCACGACCTGATACATGGGTGGCGGTGCCAGACGTTCTTCCTGTCTTTCGACCACGACTTCGCGTTGTCTTTCGGTTTGGGTGGCCATGACGTCAAATCATAGAAAAAAAACATGAAACAGCATCAATATAAGTGCTTTCCATAGTTGACTGTGGCGGGGTAAAGTACTCATCATCACGCTATTCTGAGATGTATCAGTTGACATTTCCAGAATCCCGTGCCGCTGGTGTCCGGCCGACAGCCCGGGTTTTAACGTAACACTATAGTCGAGAGGCAGTCCGCATGTCAGATTCAACAGCACCCTCCGGGGATACCCAAAAGCTGACGGGAACCGTCAAATGGTTCAATGATGCTAAAGGCTTTGGCTTCATCACCCCAGACAACGGCGGCGAAGATCTTTTCGCCCATTTTTCATCCATACAAATGAACGGTTTCAAGACGCTCAAGGAAGGCCAGAAGGTCGCGTTCGAAATCGCCCAAGGCCCCAAAGGGAAGCAAGCTCTCAACATTACGGCTGCCTGATTCGAG
>DASTNK010000082.1:0-12711 GCA_035720945.1 Burkholderiaceae bacterium | reverse complement strand
GGGTGTACATAGGCGGGCGGGGAACGGTGCGGTCGGTGATCTGGGCGGTGTGCCTGATTCTGAATATCTCGATTCTGTTCACGTAGGCGTTTGGCGCGCTTTACGCAGAAGCGCTTGACGTGCGCGCCGTGGTGATTGGCGCGACTCCGGAGAAGTGGTTTCCGAGGACGAGGCCGCGCTTGGCGCCTTCAGTGGGGTAGATGGTCGTGGATGGCTGTGCGCAGGGCGTCCGCCAGGAACGCCACGGCGGGTGACTGCTCAGACCGGGTCGCGATCATGGTGAGATCCACTTTCGGCAAGCCGGGCAAGCCGCTGGCCGACGGCTGCAGCACGGCCACGCGGGGCGGCAACCCGATGGGTGTGCGTATGGTCACCCCCAGGCCCGCCGCCACAGCGGCCAGCAGACCGTTCAGGCTGGAGCTGGTGAAGGCCACGTCCCAGGCGATGCCGGCCTGGTTCAAGGCTTCCAGGGCGGCGGTCTTGAACAGGCAGGCGCCGTCGAACGCCACCAGTTCCAGCTGTTGGGGGGCGTTGGTGTCGCCCATGCCGTTCAAGCCGCCTATCCACACCATCGGCAGGCGCGCCAGTGTTTCGCGCCACGGGGCGGCGCCGCCATTGCCCCAGACCACGGCGAGATCGAGTTCGCCGGCGGCGACACGGTCCATCAATTCGGTGTTGCGACACACCCGGGTTTCGATGCGCATGCCCGGGTGGGCGCGCGCGAAATGGCCCAGGACGTCGGTGAGCACCCATTCCCCCAGGTCTTCCTGCAGCCCCAGGCTGACCTTGCCGCGCGCCTGGGTGCTGTGCAGCGCGGTGAGCGCGGCATCGTTGGCCGCCAGGATCTGGCGCGCGTAACTGAGCAAGGTCTCACCCGCTTCGGTGAGCGCCAGCCCGCGCCCCGCCTTGCGGAAGAGTTCCGTCCCCGCCTGCTGTTCCAGCTTGCGGAGCTGGGCGCTGACCGCCGCCGGCGACCGGCCGACGCGATCGGAGGCTTTGGCGAACGTTCCCAGCGCTACGCCGGTTTCGAAGGTGCGCAAGGCGTTGATGTCGAAGTTGTGCGCGGCCATATTAATTCCATTAAATTTAATTGTTAGTGTTAAACAATTTGATTTATCAGAACAATATAGCGACTTAAGATTCCTGCATCAATCGTTTTTTCAGGAGTCCATCATGCCTTTCGCACGCATTTCCCTGGCACGCGGCAAGTCCCGCGAGTATTTGCGGGCCCTCAGTGACGAACTGCACGCCGCGCTGGTTGAATCCTTCGAGGTTCCGGCCGACGACAAATTCCAGGTCATTCATCAGCATGATCCGGAAGACATGATTTTCGATCCCCACTACATGGGGGTGGATCGCAGTCCCGACCTGGTGTACATCACCCTGACGACCGGCAAGCCCCGCTCGACGGAAACCAAGAAGCGGTTCTACCAGACACTGGTGCGCCGTCTGGCCGCCCGGCCGGGTATCCGGTCGGACGATGTCATGGTGGTGATCTCGACTTCGCAGCGCGACGAGTGGTCGTTTGGCGGAGGCCTGGCTCAAATGGTGGAGGACGCATCATGAACACGGACAGTTCGGCGATATTGTTACCAGGCTCTTAAAGTTTGTCCGCTCCAGACGTTAAGGCTGTTGGGATGGCCGGCTTGTGCCGATCACTCCATCGCGCATAGGACGAATCATGAGCAACTTCCGAATCAGCACCCGCCTGGCCATGAGCTTTTGTTTCATGCTGCTGCTCATTGTGGTTTTGGCGGGTGTGGGAATCTGGCGCATGCAGGCCGCCAGCTCCATCGTGCGGAACATCATTCAGGTACGCTTGAAGACTGAGCGCCTGATCACCGAGTGGGAAAAGCTGACAGCGCTGAACGCATTGCGCACCACGGCCGCCTCCAAGGCCGACAACGCGGCGACGGCGGCGTATTTCAAGGAACACATGGGCACCACCAGTGCCCGCATTTCCGAATTGCAAAAGGCGGTGGACGCAGCCATCACCGACCCGGGCGCTCGGGCGTTGTTCAACACCGTGCGGCAGAAGCGCGCCGACTACCGGGATGCGCGGAGCACGGCACTGAAGGCCAAGGCCAGCGGCAACGCGCAGGCCGCGAAACAGTTTTTCGAAAAGGACATGGCGTCCTATCTGAGCGCTTATGTTGGGAGCGTGGGCAATCTGCTTGCCTATCAGAAGCGCCTGATCGATACCAATGTCAGCCAGTTGCATGCTGACAATCGCACAGGAATGTTGCTGGTTGCTGGTGTGGCGGCGCTGGCGATCCTTGCCGGCATCGTGTTCGCGTGGCTCATCACTCGCTCCATCGTGGGGCCGTTGCGGCGCGCCGTGGGGCTGGCGCAAACGGTGTCCTCGCGCGATCTCACCGCCGTCATCAAGGTGGGTGGCCGCGATGAAACCGGGCAATTGCTGCGGGCTTTAAAGCAAATGAACGATAACCTCACTGGCGTGGTGCAGGAGGTGCGCGGCGGGGCCGAGGCCATCGCCAGCGCCTCCAGCCAGATCGCCGCCGGCAATACCGACCTTTCCTCTCGCACCGAAGAGCAGGCCAGTTCGCTGGCCGAAACCGCCGCCACCATGGAAGAGCTCACGACCACGGTGCGGCAGAACGCTGACAACGCCCAGCAGGCCAGTCACTTGGCCGAAGCCGCCGCCGACGTGGCGGTGAAGGGCGGGGACGTGGTGTCGCGGGTGGTGCAATCCATGGGCGCCATCGATGAATCCGCCAAGAAAGTCGCGGACATCATCAGCGTGATCGACAGCATCGCGTTCCAGACGAATATCCTGGCTTTGAACGCGGCGGTGGAGGCCGCTCGCGCCGGCGAGCAGGGGCGCGGTTTCGCGGTGGTGGCCACCGAGGTGCGGGCGCTCGCACAACGCAGCGCGTCGGCGGCCAAAGAGATCAAGGGGCTCATCGATTTGTCCGCGTCGGCAACGGCCGAAGGCAACACGCTGGCCGCCGAGGCAGGCGCCGCCATGGCCGAAACGGTGTCCAGTATTCAGCGCGTCACCGATATCGTGGGCGAGATCTCCGCCGCCAGCCGCGAACAGACCATCGGTATCGAGCAGGTCAACGTGGCGCTATCGCAGATGGATCAGGTGACGCAACAGAACGCGGCGCTGGTGGAAGAGGCGTCGGCCGCGTCCGACAGCTTGCGCGAGCAAGCGGCCAGCCTGGCCGACCTGGTGGCCACGTTCAGGCTGGCAGCGGTGGAACGGCCGCGCCAGGCCCTTGTTGAAGCCCAGGTGCCCGGGATCCCCCGCCTTCCGGTTGGGACGGTGGCGGCGCTGCCCGCGTAGCCTGAGTCAGGCCTGGGGTGCGCGAGTGCGCGTGTGCCCGGTATTCAAGCGCGGAAGTTGGGGAATCACGCTGTGAATGTCCATCTGCACGATGTCGCAGTTCTCGCCTGGCCCTGCGCGATCGATGATCAAAAAGTCCGACGGGGCGAGCAGGGCCAGCAGCGGGTGGTGCCAGATGCCGGGGGCATAGTTCACCCCTTGGTGTCCCTCGCAATAGAACACCCGCAAGTCGCCAAGGGCGGGCCGAATCGACTTTCGGGCCACGACCGCAAGGTACGGCAGGCCGGACAAGGGGTAAAACGCCTGGCTCGATTTGGGATGGCGTTCCATCGCGGCAATGACAAACGGCAACTCGCGGGGTTGACTGCGAAAGATCGACACAATCGCACGGCCATCCGCGCCAGCGTCGATGCGGGCCAGGTCGTGATAGCGTTCCGTGCTGCCGCTATTGATCGAATAGCGGGTCATCGTGTCGTCAGCCTCGATGACGTCGCCGAAGAGCGCGAACGTGGCGCGCGTCAGAGGCTCCACCGCGAGCAGCGGCATGGTCTCGGTGATCATTCTGCGCCTCGCGCGGCCAGGCGCCCCCAAATGCGCACCCGGCTCACGCCCCCGTCCGGGAAGATGTTGACGCGCACGTGCGATACCGGGCCCAAGGGGATGATGTCCTGGCTTGCATAGAAATGCTGCTTGTCCATCTCCGTTTTCTGCTCGGCCAGAATCACGGGCCAGAACATGGCCTGGGTGATCAGCGACTGGTCGGTCGATTCCAGCACGAGCGCGCCCTGGACGGAGACCCGGTCGGGGTAATTGCCTTTGAAATGCGCGGTGTCGATTTCGATTTTCTCGATGATGGCCGGGTGGCCAAGCGCCAGGATGAGCCAATCGTTGCCGGGTTCCCGGCGGCGGCGGGTTTCCCAGCCGTCGCCCATGTCCTGGCCGCGCCCGGCCTTGATCACGTTGGCGGGAGAGCCAAAGTGGGCATCGTTGCAGGCAACGATGCGCCCGCCGTTGACGAGGGCGGACACCTCGTGCAGGCCGGCGGGGTCGCGCTGCCCCCAGTCGCAGGCCGGTTGCCCGTGGACGCGCAGGCGGGCAATGCCGCCATCGGGAAAGATGTTCAGGCGCAGGTGCGTCCACACGCGTGCGTCGTTGACCTCAACGAAATGGTGGGCGTTTCCGTGCAATGACCGGACGGGCACGATTTCCACCCATTCGGTCTGGCTGTCCGGGTCGCCGCCGCACGATGCGGCTTGAATCGAGGCTGCCGGCGGGAAGTTGCCGGTGAAGTGGGAGGTGTTGATGTCCAGCCCCCTGATGACACCCGGCAACCCGAGTTTGATGATGGCGTGATCGTTGCCGCCGCTGCGCCGCCGGCGCGTCTCCCAGCCATCCATCCATTTCCCATGTTCGTCGAATTTGCCGACGATGAATACGGGCTCGGCATCCTGCAGCATGCGCTGTGCGTCCGCGAAGAATTCGTCCGTGCACGACAAGACGCGGGTGCCCAGGTGCTGGCTCGCAAGATTCGGATACTGCTTGATGTAGTGGGGTAGTTCGTCGACGGCCGGGGCGTCGATGATCGTGCCGAGGGGCAGGTTGGTGCTGGCCATAAGAAGTTGTCTCCTGTTTGTTGAGGAAAATGTTTCTGCGCATGAGGCGGCAGGAAACACCGGTGCCTTGCAACGTGCATGCGCCGTTGCATGTTCTGGCACGGATGGGTGTGAGAGTGCGCGGGTTCGGCTAAGTGGTCGTTCGCATGGACGTGGGCACGTTGCCTTCCGGCGGCGCGACGCCCCACCACCGCAGCGTGCCGACCATGTGTTGCCGCACGGCTGTCATGGCCTCTTGGGTCTGGCCGGTGAGAATGGCATCGATGATGCGCAGATGCTCGGTCATGGCGGGCACGATGCGCTCGGGCAGGAAGTGCCGTGATTGCTGCAGGACCGTGATCCGGTCGCGATTGCTGTCGTAGATCTGGGCGGCAAGATTGTTGTTCAGCGCGCCTGCAAGTGTCGAATGCAACTCCCAGTCGACCTTCTTTGCCAACCGCTGGATGTCGGGTGTGACGGCTTTCACCGCGCCCTCGCGCACCGCGATGTGTTCATCGCGCAGCGCCTCAATGGCGTCTTTGGTGATGTTCGATGCCAGCACGCGGGCGCCTTCTTGATCGATCAGGCAGCGCAGATGAAAGCATGCCTGGATCGTATCCGGCGTGGCGGCCATGATCTGCACGCCGCGCTTGGGCAGGATTTCCACCAGCCCCACAGCTTCGGCGCGTTTGACGGCTTCGCGCACCGGGGCGAGCGGCAAGCCCGAGCGCTTGACCAGTTCGGCCATGGACACCAATTGGCCAGCATGGACTTCCCCGTCGAAGAGGAGCGCCTTGATGGCCAGAAACGCCTGGTCCGTCAGCAACATGTCCGATATTCGTGCTTCACCCATTTCTTTATTCTCCTTCCCGTGCGGCTGGACTGAATCTAGGGTAATCACCATTGTTTGGTCGTGTCTCCACATATATTATTCCACAAATGTTATCTAACATGTTTTGATAAATGTTATCGGGCTTGTGGATAGCAGTCAAGATGCATCATCCGATCCCGGGTTCCGTACCGGAGCGTTCCTTCAACGGAACCATGGCGATTCCGGCGGTGTGATTGTCTTGAGGTGCTGGAGACTTATCATTTCGGAGAAACCGTTCATGTCTAAGCAAAATAGTGGCTCTACGGGGCACAAGGACGCCAGTTTGGCTATTGGGAAGGTGCGATGGAGCATCGCCGTGCTTCTCGGGGTCGGCATTCTCATCAACTATATCGACCGGCTCAGCCTGGCACTTGTGGCGACGCCGATGTCTCACGATTTCGGGCTGACGGCTACCGATTTCGGGATCATTGGGTCGGCTTTCGTGTGGTCTTATGCCTTGATGCAGATTCCCAGCGGCATCCTGCTCGACCGCATGGGGGCGAAGTGGATTTGGCGAATCGGCATGGCCACGTGGGCGATCGCCAGCTTCCTGACAGCGGTGGCCTCGGGCTACTGGGTCGTCATTCTGGCGCGGTTATTGCTTGGCCTGGCCGAGGCGCCCGCCTTCCCGGGGGCCATGAAGGCCACCGGGACCTGGTTCCCGGTGACCGAACGCAGCCTGGCAACAGCGGTGTTTGACGCCGGCACCCGCCTAGCCAACGTGATCGGGCTGCCCATCATCGCACTGGTCATCTCGGTTTGGGGCTGGCGTGAAGCGTTCTGGGTGCAAGGCATTCTCAGCATCATTTACCTGGCCGTATTCTGGCGCATGTATCGCGAGCCCAAGGAAAAACGTGACGAGGGCCGCATGAGCGAGGCCGAATACCGCTACATCGTCGACGGCGGCGGCGCGGCTTCGAAGAACAAGAATTTCAATCTGGAGGATTTCAAATACCTGCTCAAGCAGCGTAAGGTCTGGGGGCTGTCGCTGGGGCTCGCGGGTGTGGGGTACGTGTTGTGGATGCTCTTTACGTGGCTGCCCGGATTCCTGCAGATGGGCTTTGACCAGAGTGTGCTCAAAAGCGGCTTGTTCACCGCCATTCCCGGCATCGCCATGTTTGTGGCAGAAGTCACCATCGGCGGCGTGTATGTGGACCACCTGATCCGGAAGGGGCATGACGCAAGCCTGGTACGCAAGACGGTCCTGGTCGCCGGGATCATCATCGCGTTCCTGACCGTGGGGGCGGGAACCGCGACCAGTCCTGTTTCCGCCATCACCTGGATTGCATTGGGTAGTGTGGGTATTGCGTTGGTTTACGTCGTGAGCAATTCCATTCCGGCTCTCATCGCGCCGGAAGGTGACACCGGCTCGGTGGCGGCCATCATGAATTTCGTCAATCTGCTTGCCGGCATGATTTCGCCCATCGTCACCGGCGCTATCGTCGATGCCACGGGCAACTTCAAGTATGCGTTCCTGGTGGGCGGCATCGCCTTGATCGGTGGTCTGCTGAGTTTCGTGTTCCTGATGGGGCGGGTCGAGCCCATCCCGAGTCGCAGCGAGGCCGAGGCCCGCAGGCACCCGGGGCACATGAATCTGCGTGTGGAAAGCCGGGTGGAGGAATAAAGAGTACGCCCCGCCGGGGCACGCAGTCTCGAAGAAACAAGCGGGGGTGAGGCATCGGATGCCTCGCCCCGTGCGGCTTATTCCGCTTGTCCCGCACCACCCGTGGCAAGTGGTTCGCGCTTGCGATCCCCCGCTTGGCTGTATTCGGGAATGGCCTCTATGCGTCCCATCACGAATACGAATGACACGATGCCGATCGCCAGGACCACGCCGGCAACCGTGAAGGCGTTGGTGAAGGAATGCGTTGCCCCCACGATGAAGCCGGTCACGACAGGCGCCGCCACGCCCATCAGGTTGTTGACGAAGTTCATGATGCCGCCGACGGTGCCGACACCGCCCCGGGGGGCGATCAGCGAAGGCAGTGACCAGCCCACCGGAGCGGCGGTGGCCAGGCCGCCCAGCGCGACGGAGATCCAGAAAATCGCCCAGCCTGGTGTGACCGTGCGGGTGGCGCCGAATACTGCCAGGCCGAGCAACATTCCGATAACCAGCACCGCTTTGCGCACTCGCGTCTCGTTCCGGCCGCGCGCGATCAGGTGGTCGATCAGCCAGCCCCCCACGACAAGATCGGTGACCGTTGCCACCGCCCAAGGGATCGCGGCGAATTCCGCGGACTTGAGGATGCTCATGTGCATGGTCTGCACCAGGTATTCGGGCAGCCAGGTCAGGAACAGGTAGAACGAATAGCCGTAGGCGGCGAAGCCGATGGTCAACCCCCAGACCTTGGCTTTCGTCAACAAATAGCCCAGCATGTTGATGGAACCAGTGGACGCCGGCCCTTCAGGCGTGGCGCCGCCCTGCACGATGTAGTGGCGTTCTTCCTGGCTCAGTCGGGTATCCTTGCTGGGGTCTTGGTAGATGAAATAGAAAGCCAGGAAATATAAAAGGCTCAGGGTGGCGGTCACGCCGAACCCCCAGCGCCAGCCCAGCTTCACGACGACGAGCGCCACCAGCGGCACGCCGATGACGTTGGAGAACTTGGCGGCCGCATCGAAGATCGCGGTCGCGAGCGCCCGTTCCTTGCGCGGAAACCAGTATCCGGTGGCTTTTGAACTGACCGGGAACCCGGGCGCCTCCGCGACGCCCAGCAACGCCCGCGCGGCGAAAACGCCGCCGAAGCCGCTGACCAGCACCATCATTCCCGAGGCCAACCCCCACAGGAACGCGCCCCAGCGTCCGATGCGGGTGACCCCGTAGCGGTCGAGCAGCAGGCCTGCGGGGATCTGCAGCAATGCGTACGGCCAGAAGAAAGCACTGAACAACAAGCCCAGCTCCGCCGGCGTCAAGTGGAATGCCTGCGTCAGTTGCGGGCCGGCGACCGAAAGATTGATGCGGTCGAAATAATTGATGAGCACACCGATACCCAGCAGTACACCTATCATCCAGCGTCGATTCGGTGTTTTTTGTCTTGCGATTGTTTGTCTTGCCACTGTTGCCATTTACCACCTCCTGAAAATTTGTTCCGCAGTGCCGGGCTTGCGGTGCCGGCAAACCTGTATTCTTTTGCTCCTGGGGTTTGCTGTAAAGACAGCGCTATCTCTTTCGAGCGCGTGACTCCCGTCGTGCCACTGACAGTCAGTGCGTCACGTTTGTCACGGCGCGGAATCCCTCTTGTGTCACCGTCTGGGCATACCAGCGGGCTACCTGGTCGACGATATCGCCGACCGGAAGCGTGGCATCCACACTCAACGACAGCGGCTCGGACACCGGGGGCTCCAGGTCGGCGAACTGACTGGCCACCAGGGATGCCGGCATGTAATGGCCAATGCGCTGCGTCACCCGTGTCAGGGCCTCGCGCTGGGACAGGCGCAGGAAAACGAAGCCCAGTGTCGGAGTGCCGCGGCGCAATTGGTCCCGATAGCGCCGCTTGAGCGCGGAACACGCCAGTACGGCGCGTTCGTCGCGCCGGGCGGTGTCCCTCAGTTCCGTGGCGAGTCGGTCCAGCCAGCCGCCTCTGTCCTCGTCGGTGAGCGCGATGCCACGTCGCATTTTCTCGACGCTGGCGGCGGGGTGGAATGTATCGCCTTCGATCAGGCATCCGCCCATTCTTGCCACGATCGCTTGCGCGACGCTGGTCTTTCCGCAGCCCGCCACGCCCATCACCACCAAGGCCATGATATTTCCGTCTGTCGAGGTTGATTTCATATTAAGATAGCGCTATCTTTCGCGGCTGGAACATGGCGGCCACACCAGGCCGCCTCAGGGAGCTTCCGCCACGGATCGTCTACGGGATAGCAAGCATTGCGTCACTACTAAGACAGCGCTATCCTACGCTGACCATGGCCACATCGACATTCAGGAAAACCCGCAGTACCGGAATGCCCACCCTGGCGCAGGTGGCACAGCGGGCCGGTGTCAGCACCATCACCGCCTCACGTGCCCTGCGTGGCCTGAGCACGGTCGGTCCGGAATATGTCCAGCGCGTCAAAGAGGCCGCACTGGCGCTGAACTACGTCGCCAATCCGGCTGCGCGTGCGCTTGCTTCGGCGTGCAGCGCCGCAGTGGCGGTCCTGGTGCCTTCGCTGTCCAACACCGTTTTTCTCGACACGCTTGAAGCCATCCACGGCGTGCTTGCGCCCCGCGGCCTGGAACTGCTGATCGGCAATTCGCACTATTCGCGTGAAGCCGAAGAGCATCTGATCCGGCATTACCTTGCCTCGCCGCCCGGCGGCATGATCGTCACCGGGTTCGACCACAGCGAAGTCGCGCGACGGCTTATCGATGCAAGCGGTGTGCCTTGCGTGCACATCATGGAGCTGACGAATGCGGTCGGTGTGCACTGCGTGGGTTTTTCGCAGGCGCAGGCGGGCGCGGCCGTCGCCCGGCACCTGATTGCGCGTGGCTGCCGCCGCAATGCCTTTGTCGCCGCGCAACTGGATCCACGCATGCTGCAGCGGGGTGAGGGGTTCCGCGATGTCCTGCGTGCCGGCGGTCTGCATGACCCGGGCCTCGAGGTTCTCACGACGGCGCCGTCCAGCATCGGCCTGGGGTGTGAGCTGTTGCGCCAATTGCTCGAGCGTCGTCCGGACGTCGACGGCATATTTTTCGGGAACGATGATCTGGCGCAAGGCGCGCTGTTCGAGGCGCAGCGCCTGGGCATCGACGTGCCCGGCCAAATCGCCATCGCCGGGTTCAATGACCTCGCGGGGGCGGCCGATTGCGTTCCCCGCCTGACCACCGTGCGCACCCCGCGCGCCGAGATGGGGCGCACCGCGGCGCGCCTGTTGTTGTCCATGATCGACAAGGAACCGATCGAATCGCCGGCGATCGATCTGGGCTTCGAGCTGATCGTGCGGGAAAGCGCCTAGTGTCCTGCTTGATTGGTTCGCACACTTGTATCGAATACATAGGCGTGCCGGGCAAGGCGCAAACCGCAGCGATAGCCGTGGCTATCGCGAGGATTTGCAACGCCGCATGGCCAGTCCAGGCGCCGAAGATACGTAGCCGAATTAGTCAAACAGGACACTAGGGGCCTATGAACGAGTCGAGCGGCGAGCAGGCGCGGTGACTTGTTCAGAGAACCCCTGGCGCCGCAGCGGGCCGGACCAGGGTGTGCCGCACCCTGGCCAGCGCGGGGCTACCCGTTTCCTGTCATTGCGGCCCCAGGCGCTCGATCAGCTCGCCGAGCTGCCTGCTTTCTTTGGGTGTCAGGTCCGACAGCGGCGAGCGCACCGGCCCGGCGTCGTGGCCGACCAGAGCCGCGCCGGCCTTGACGATGCTGACCGCGTAGCCAGGTCCCCGGTTGCGGATGTCCAGGTAGGGATGGAAAAACGTCTTCAACAACTGGTGCTGCGTGGCGAGGTCGTCGGATTCGACGGCCCGGTAGAATTCCATGGCCGTCCTGGGGATGAAATTGAACACCGCCGACGAATACACGGGGGTGCCCAGCGCCTTGTAGGCGGCGGCATAGACCTCGGCGGTGGGCAATCCGCCCAGGTAGGCCAGGCGGTCGCCCATGCGTGTGTACACGGCGGACATTTTCTCGATGTCGCCCACGCCGTCCTTGAAGCCGATCAGGTTGGGGCAGCGCCCGGCCAGTTGTTCCAGCGTGTCCGGGGTCGGCAGCGAGTTGGCGCGGTGGTACACGATCACGCCTATGCCCACGCTGCGGCACACCGCCTCGATATGCGCGGCCAGCCCGGCCTGGCTGGTTTCGGTCAGATAGGGCGGCATCAGCAGGATGCCGTCGGCCCCCGCCCGTTCCGCCGCCCGGGCGCATTCGATGGCGAAGCGCGTGGGCCCGCCCGCGCCGGCAATGATGGGGACGTGCCCGCGGCAGGTGTCGACGGCCGCCTTGATGATGGCCGGGTATTCGTCGCCGCTCAGCGAGAAGTATTCGCCGGTCCCGCCGGCGGCAAACAGCGCGGTGGCGCCGTAGGGTATCAGCCATTCAAGGCGGGCACGGTAGCCAGCTTCGTTGAAATCACCGGTTGTGTCGAAGTCTGTCAGAGGGAATGACAGCAGGCCGGAGCCGAGCACCGTCTTGAGCTTCTGGGGATCCATCAAGTTTCTCCTGTTCCAGATGATGGGATTGTGGGTGGCCGGCCGGCGCTGTGCGGCGGGCGGGTCATTATTGGTAGTGATAATTTATCAGTTATCGTACAACATAAAGGCAGGCTTGTCTCCACTTCCGTTGCCAGCTGTGCGTTATCAGGAATGTATCAGTGGTTCAAGGTGGAGCGCAGGCGCTCCGCGCTGTTGTTCAGGTGCATTTGCATGGCGCTGCTGGCGACCAGGGGGTTTTGCAGCAGAATGGCTTTGTAGATTTCTTCGTGTTCGTAGTGCACGCGCTCGAGATAGCGCTGCTGGGTTTCCTTGCCCAGCGAGGCCGTGTTGATACGGGTGCGCGGTATGACGGTCTGGCCCAGGTAGGACATGAACTCGACGAAATAGCGGTTACCGGTGGCGCGGGCGATGGACAGGTGGAAGCGGAAGTCCACGTCCACGGTGTCTTGGCCGGCATCGAGGCACTGGCGGAATTCCGTCAGGATGGCCGCGAGCGTGTCGAGGTCGTCTTGCGACCGCTGTTGGGCGGCGATGCCGGCGGCGGCGGATTCCAGGCTCTGGCGCAACTGCAGCACGTTGAGGACGTCCTGGATGGTGACCAGGTCGGTGGGGTTGATGTGAAAACTCTGCTCATTGGGCAGCCCCAACACGAACGACCCGATGCCGTGCCGGGTTTCGACCACGCCTCCCGCTTGCAAGCGCGAAATGGCCTCGCGCACGACCGTGCGGCTGACCCCTTGCAACTGCATAAGCTCGGACTCGGTGGGAAGTTTGTCTCCCTGGTGCAACGCGCCGTCACGAATCTGCC
>DASTNK010000081.1:0-12517 GCA_035720945.1 Burkholderiaceae bacterium | reverse complement strand
ACCTGGATCGCCACGCTCGGCCTGGCGTCCGCCATGGGTATCGGGCGCTTCGCCTTCACGCCGCTGCTGCCGATGATGCAGCAAAGCCTTGGCCTGTCGCTGCGACACGGTGCCTGGCTGGCCAGCGCGAACTACATCGGTTATTTCGTCGGCGCGCTGGCGTGCCTGGTGTTCAACCCACGCCCGGGGCGGGCGGCAAGGCTTAGCCTGTTCGCCATCGCCATCCTGACCATGGCCATGGGACTGACTCATGCTCTCGACGCATGGCTCGTTCTTCGCCTGCTCGCGGGGGTGGCCAGCGCCTATGCGCTGATCGGCATTTCGTCCTGGATACTCGCGTTGCTGGAACAACAGCGGAAACCCGGCCTGGCGGGCCGGGCCTTTGGCGGGGTGGGGCTGGGCATCATGGTGGCGGGTCTCATGTGCCTGGTGGCGGCGGTCTGGCGCCAATCGCCTGGTCACACCTGGATCACGCTGGGTGCGGTGGCACTGGCCGTGTTCGTCATCGCCTGGGTGCCGTTGGGGTGGTCGGATGACGTCGGCTCGGCCACGGACGCCGCGCCGCCTCGACGCCGCCTGACATCCGATGAATGGATGCTGGCGTTGTGCTATGGCATCTTCGGCCTCGGCTACATCATTCCCGCTACTTTCCTGCCCGCCTTCGCGCGGCAGCTGATCAACGACCCAGCGGTGTTCGGCTGGGTCTGGCCAGCGTTCGGGCTTGCCGCCCTGCTGTCGACTATCGTGGTGGCAAACCTGTTCCGGCACACGCCGCCACGCACAACATGGGCGGTGTGCCACCTCATCATCGCCATTGGCGTCCTGGCTCCGGCCCTGTCGCCGCGCATGACCGCGATACTCTTCAGCACAGTGTGCGTGGGCGGCACGTTCATGGTCATCACCATGGAGGGCATGCGCGAGGCGCGTCGCGTGGCGGGCGCCAGCGCCCCGAGGCTGATCGCCGCCATGACCGCCGCGTTCGCCCTCGGCCAATTGATCGGCCCATTGACAATCCCGGCAGGGCCTTTCGAGGAGGCCATATTCGTCCCAAGCCTCGCCACCGCCAGCCTACTGTTGCTCACTGTGCTGATGCTGATGCTGATGCGTGGCCGGGCGGCGCCAACCGCGACCTGACCGGGGGGCATACAGCAATCGCCGAATCGGTCGTCACGGGCAGGCTCGGCCCTGCGTCACCACCGGGACCGCACCGACATGCGGACAACGCGGCAAATCTGCGGCGGCGCCTCACCGACAGCGGCCACATCAGGCACGCTCTGTTGCCACAAACCGTCAGGATTCCCCGCGTCGGCCACGCGTTCGAAATCCGGCTCGCCGAGATTGTCGACCGTGGCGTCGGCCTGACGAGGGTTGCGAACCCCGGAAGCGACCCGCGCTTTCAAACAATAATTCAGCACACCGACCATGTTTTCCAACCCACGCTGTTCGAACGCCGAGGCGTGAGGCACCCCGCCGTAACTGTCCAGGCCGGTGACGACACCTGCGCCATCGAGCAAGCCGGCCTGCACACCGGCCACGAACTGCGTCGCTGGGTCATCCGAGGCTGCGTATGAGGCGCCCAGAGGGAGCATGGCCACACCCAGGATCGTCGCAGCGGCAAAACGATACTTTCGATTCATGACGCACCTTTCTTCCACAAAAACCGCTTATCGTTCACTATAGTGCGCTTTTGAACACTCGGCCAGTCGACCGCCACCCCTCTTGCGACGGAGGCTCGATACCCGATGGGTGGAGGCAAGACGCCACCAGCCTGGCGCCACGCCAATCATGCTAGCCCAATAGCTTGCGCACCGCGGACACGATCTTGTCCGCACTGATGCGCGATTCGTTCTCGAGCACGGGGGAATAGCCGACCGGGATGCGCGGCGCCCCCAGACGGGCCACTCGCGCGCCGGTGTGCTCCGCGACGGTGGCAGCCACTTCGGCGCCAAAACCCGCCACCTGAACGGCCTCGTGCGTAACCAGAACCCGGCCGGGGCGCGCGGCCGACGCCAGCACCAGATCCTTGTCCCAGGGCCACAACGTGCGCAAGTCGATGACCTCGGCGCGGACCCCCTCGCGCGCCAACGTGTCGGCCGCCTCGCAGGCCGCCCACACCTGTTTCGACCAACTGACGAGGGTGATGTCTTCACCGGCCCGCGCGACGCGCCCTTTTCCCAGCGCCACCGGCTCGCCGGGAACCACCGGGCCCTGACTGCCCCACAACTCTTTGTGTTCCATGTAGATGACGGGGTCGCCGCAATCGAGCGCCGCGCGCAGCAACCCGTAGTTGTCGGCAGGCGTGGCCGGGCAGGCAACGACCAGGCCGGGAATGTGCGCGAACCAGGCCTCCAGCGACTGGGAATGCTGTGCCGCCGATGCGGTCCAGATGCCGATGGGCAACCGGGCCACCATCGGCACCCTGCCTTGCCCGCCGAACATGAAGCGGTTCTTGGCTGCCTGGTTCACGAGTTCATCGATGGCGCACAAGGCGAAATCCACCACCCGCAGTTCGACCACCGGGCGCAGCCCCGCCAACGCCATGCCCACACCGGCCCCGACGATGGCGGCTTCGGAAATGGGGGTGTCGATGATGCGCTGCGGGCCGAAGCGTTTCACCAATGGCGCGCCGTCGGCATCGCGGTATTGCCCGAACACACCGCCACGCCCCAGATCCTCCCCCAGGGCCACGATGGCGGGGTCGGCCTGCATTGCCTCGGCCAGAGCCAACGCACCGGCCTGCGCGTAGGTGAGCACCGACGCGGACACTTCCACTGGTTTGTTCATGACCAGACCCCCGCTCCTGTGGTGATGATATCTTCGTAGGCGTCGGCCGGCACCGGAAACGGCGCCGCTTCAGCGATCTGGAGCGCCGCCTGGATCTCGGCATGCGCCGCGCGTTCGATGCCATCCGCCTCGCGGGCCTGGCCCAGTTCATCAAGCCGGCGACGCGCGCGCTGGATGGGATCTTGTTCCATCGCCGCGCGCACCTCGGCCGGATCGCGGTACGCGCCGGGATCTATGGACACGTGCCCTTTGTGGCGATACGTGATGGCGTGCAGCAGGCACGGGCCGCGACCCGCCCGAACGTCGGCAACCATACTTTCAGCCAGGGCCGACACCGCCTCGACATCATTGCCGTCGACGCGCAACGCCGCGACACCGATGGATTCCGCCCGGGCGCTGGCGCCATCACCACCCGTCATGGCCTCGCTGGGGGTGGTGGCGGAAATGCGGTTGTCTTCACACACGAACAAGACCGGCAACTTGTAGACCACGGCCCAGTTCAACGCCTCGAGAAACGGCCCCCGGTTGATCGCTCCGTCACCGAAGAATGACGTGACGATGGCGTCTTCGCCACGCAGCTTGAGCGCATGCGCCGCGCCGACCGCTATGGGCAGCCCGTCGGCCACCACGCCATTGGCACCCAGCATGCCCACGGCGAAATCGGCGATGTGCATGGAACCGCCCTTGCCTTTGTTGTAGCCGCCCGCCCGACCGAAGAGCTCGCACATCATGCGGACGGGGTCGGCCCCCTTGGCCAACGTGTGACCGTGCCCGCGATGTGTCGAAGTGAGCAGGTCGTGATGGGTGAGATGCGCGCACACACCGCTGGGCACGGCCTCTTGGCCGGTGGACAGATGCAAAGGCCCCTTGACCAGCGCGGGCTTGGCCGAGGCCTCCTGGCCCCAGGCCTGAACGCCGCCCTGGCTGACGATCTCGGCCGCATCCTCGAAGGCTCGGATGCGCACCATGCTGCGATACAAGCCAAGCAGCCGCGTGGCGGTTGATGGATCCGGCACTGATGAACCATTCATGATGATCTCGCCCCACGCATGGAAAGAGGACAGCATAGCAAATCCCTGATCCGGCTCAAACGACCGGGGGACAGGTCGCGCGGCGATCACCCCAACGCGCGCCAACGGATCTCCACATCGCGTGTTCGCGACGCATCCCTGTTTCGGTTCAGCTACTATCACAGAACATGAGCATCACGAACACCGCCTGTCCCCGCAAGGCCATCGTGACCCCGGGGTCGGCTTCATGACAAAAATCCCGGAGACACACATGAATCGCAGACGTCTGCTGCAAGCCACCGCCCTGGGCGCATTTTCCACGGTTCTCGCACCGACCAGCAACGCACAGGGAAGATCCGCCGCATTGCCTGATCTGAAAAAAGCCATCACGGATTTCACCACGCTGTCCCCCGGACGGGCGGCCGCTTGCATATCGATCGAAGAAGACAATGGAAGTAGAAGCACGGTCCATGCGGCCGACCCCGATCAACCGCTGTTCGTCGGCAGCGCGGTGAAGACATTCATTCTGGCGCAATACCTGAGGGAAGTCGAAGCGGGCCGACTGTCCGAAGACACCCAGGTTGCCGTCGGCCCCGAAGTGTGGTCGCCGGGCAGCCCGGTATTCATGCATCTCACTGGCACGACCCCCGCGAGAAGCGCCCTGGAGGCCATGATCGCCCACAGTGACAACACCGGCACCGACATCGCCTTGAACGCCGCGGGGGCGGATCAGGTCCGCCAATTGATCAAAACAGCGGGTCTGACACACACCCTCATTCCTGACTCCACCCGCAAACTGTTTTCATATCTCGCCGGCGCGCCCAACGGTGTCGACATCGGCTGGGCGGGCATGGAAAAAATGGCCAAGGACATCATGCCCGGCAAACCCAGAAAGCCCGTCAACGATCATCAGACCATGATGAGCACGGCGGGCGAGCTGACCCGCTGGTATGAACAGGCCCTGGCTGGCAAGTACTTCAAGAAACACGAAACCCTGGCTGAATTCAAACGCATCTCGGCGATGGCCAACGCCATGCCCATGATGGTGCCGGAGGATGTCATGGCCTATGGCAAGGGCGGCAGCATCGACTGGGGCGACTTCCATTGTTTCTGCGGCGCAGGCCAGATGGTCCAAACTTCGCGGCGCACCTCGTTCTGCTTCATCTTGAACTGGACAGGGGCCGACGGCACGGTTCCCACAATGCTCGAATCGTTCAAGAAACAAAGCCGACACGTACTGAGTCTGGCGGCAAACAGCCGCGCCGCGTAATGATCGTGTGGCGTGATTTCCAGCCAGCCCTTGTCGGTCACTTTTGTTGCGGCGTGGTGTCTGGAGCCGAAACGGCGCCGGACGTCGCAGCGGGGTTGGAAACAGAACCCTTGACTTGGTCGGGGGCGGAACCCTGACCCGCGCCCGATCCGGCACTGGATTCGCCACCGGGGGGGCCCGCATATTTCCCCCCCGCCCTGAAGTTGTCATCCCGCATCTCGACTCGACACGTGGAATCACCATAAAACACCACCTTGCCATCCTTCGAGACAATGACGGCGTCTTCCGTTGGGGAGTACACGGCCGCGTACTCGTAACAGGTGTAGCCCTGCGGATTGCCTGATTTTTCCATTGGTGGCTCGCCAATTGACGCGATGATCGATGCAGTGTCCTGGCCGACGTTGATCGAGTTCATGATCGTCCGCACATGCAATGCGGTTGCCTGATTCCCCGGAGCGCTCGTCAACGACGTCTTGGCCGCGTCATACCCCGCCTGCACGAGCTGGCCCGCTGTCATCGCGGCGCATCCGCTCAGCGCCGCCGTTGTCGCTGCGGCCACGATGATGGAAATACGCGTCATCCGCATGAAGACTCCTGGAATATCACATGATTCGCCCGAAGCACGACGTACCGCGCGGTTGATTCGAGCATTGAAATTCAGGGCATTAGGTGCACAACGGGACCTGTGCCTCGGTGATCACGCGGATTTTACCGCCCATGAACGCGTGGCGGACAAGTGTTGCCCTACAATCGCCCGAACCACCGGACACACACGAACATGGCCCTGAACGCAACCATTCACAAAGCCGAACTCCACATCGCGGACAACGACCGCGGCTACTATGGCAGCCACGCCATCACGCTGGCCCGGCATCCATCGGAAACGGACGAGCGCATGATGATCCGCCTGCTCGCCTACGCGCTGTATGAAAAGGGCGACGATTTGTTGTCGTTCACGCGGGGGTTGAGCGACAACGATGAGCCTGATCTGTGGCGCCGCGACCTGACGGGAATCATCGAACAATGGGTGGAGGTCGGCCTGCCTGACGCGCGCCGCTTGCTCAAAGCGTGCGGACGCGCACAGGAAGTGATTGTGTTCGCCTATGGGCGCAGCGTGGCGACGTGGTGGTCGGACGTCGCGCCGAAGGTGGCCCGTGCGCGCGGACTGAAGGTCTTCACATTGCCCGTCGCCGGAACCCAGGCTTTGGCGGCCTTGGCCGAGCGCACCATGACACTGAACATCAACATCCAGGACGGCACGATCTGGGTGTCGGGGCACGGCGGGGAGGCGAACCTGGAAGTGGCGCGCCTGCACCCGGCCTGACAGCCCAGGGGGAAACCGTCAGAAGTTGGACATCAGGCTCTGGCGTAACCGCCCGAGTTCGCCGACCAACCCGGCCGCGTCACGCGGCGACACCACATTGGCGGCGCACAACGCCTGAGCCGGCACATCCAGCGCATCGTCGCGCAGCTTGCGGCCTTTCGCGCTGAGGGAAACAATGACTTGGCGCTCATCGGACACCGCGCGGGCACGCTGAATGAGGCGGGCGGTTTCCATACGCTTGAGCAACGGCGTCAGGGTGGCGGAATCCAGATACAGCCGCCGACCGATTTCCGACACGGTAATTTCGTCCTGTTCCCACAGGACCAGCATCACCAGATACTGCGGGTACGTCAGGCCCAGGCCCTTGAGCAGCCGCCGGTAGACCTTGTTCATGGCCAGACCCGCCGAATACAGCGCAAAGCACAACTGCCCGTCCAACCGCAGCGGGTCGTCGGGTGGCGCGAGTTTGATCTGGGTGGCGGTCATGGTTGTAATTTATTCTATTGCGCGGATGCCGTTGCCGGAAATTTCCACACATTGTGCAACATGACGCTACAGACTGCGAACGGCACCACCGTCTTGCCAGTGTCGCCATTCAACGTAGCGACGCAAGCTTCTCGTTCAGCGCGGCCAGCGGCAACGTGCCATTGACACGGCTGCCATCGGCGAAAATGATGGCGGGCGTCCCCTGCACCATCAGTTTCCGCCCCAGCGCCAGGATCTTGTTGATGGGAGTGTCGCAGGTGGCATCGGCCGGGGCCTTGCCGTCGACCATCCAGTCTTCCCACGCGCGCGCGCGATCCTTGGCACACCAGATGTCGCGGGCCTTGACGATGGAATCGGGGGCCAGGACCGGAAACAGGAATGTATAAACCGTGACGTTGTCGACCTGTTGCAAAGTGCGGTGCAGCAATTTGCAGTAGCCGCAATTGGGGTCTTCAAAGACGGCCATCTTGCGCTGCCCGTTTCCCCTGACCTGCTTGATGGCCAGATCCAGGGGCAGGGAATCGAACGGCACCTCGGCCAGTTTGGCCAGCCGCGCGGCCGTCAGATCGGTTCGTGTTTTGGCGTCGACAAGCGAACCCTGCAGGACATAATCCACCTTGGCGTCGGTATAGATCACATCCATGCCGATCTGGATCTCGTACAGACCTTTGAACGGCGTGGGCCGCACCCCGGCCACCTCGACACCGGGGAAACGGGATTCGAACATTTTCCTGATGCCATCCAGTGTGCTGTTGCCCAGGCTGACCGGCACCGACTCACCCTGCGCCGTCATCGATACATTGTTGGTCGATGCAGCCGCTGGCGCCGCGTGGCCCACCCCCGGGGCACCCAGCGCGGCGATGAACAGGGTCGCTGCGAGAATTGAAATCCGCATGAAAAACTCCAGTGCCGCCCCACGCGGCGCATTGTTGTCAGTAATCGGGCCAGCCCGACGCGGCCTCGATCAGGTGCCGCTTGACCATGGGCAAATGATCGACGATACGCATGCCGGCGTTGCGCGCCATGGCCGCGGGCGCGCCCTTCAGCGCGAACAACCGGTACAAGCCATCGGTGGCGAGCTTCATGGACAGCAACGGTTCGGCGCGCATGCGTCGGTAACGCTGCAGAACGCGACTATCGCCAACGCGACGATAAGGTTCCCTTGCCGTCAGCGCCTCGACCAGGGCGCACACATCGGCGAGCCCCAAATTCAACCCCTGGCCCGCCAGCGGATGCACACGATGCGCCGCGTCGCCGACCAGTGCCGCGCCGGGAGCCACCATACCACTGTTTTCCACGAAAAGCGGAAACCCGAACACGGGGCCGCGCAACGCCAACCTTCCCAGCCGCCCTCCGGTCGTGGCCGCCAGCCGAGCCTCGAGGGCGGCCACGCGGCCATCCCGCGCCGCAGCCCGCAGGCGATCAGCGTCGGCGGCCGGCAGAGACCACACCATGGAAACCTGGCTGCCATCGCCTGTGTTCGGCATGGGTAGCAGCGCCAGCACACTGTCGCCGGTAAACCACTGTATGGCGGCATTCTGGTGCGGGCGCCCGGTGTTGAGATGCGCGACCAACCCGGTGTCGCCATAGGGCCGGGATTGATGCGCGATGGCAAAAGCCTGACGCACCCGGGACGTGGCACCATCGGCGCCGACCACCAGGTCGGCGGGCAACGAACGCCCAGCTTCGGTGACGACGACACCCGGGGCGGCGTGCTCGAGTTTCTCGTCGCGCCAGACGACGCCACCGATGCGCACCGCCTGTTGCAGCACGCGCTCGAGTTCACTGGATTCGACGATCCAGGCCAGCGCGGGCTGCACACCCTGCCAGGCCTGCAACCCCACTTGGCCACCCGCGTCGCCGAACACCTCCATGGATTCGACCGCCGAGATCCGGGCGGAATCGAGCATTTGCCAGACGCCCAGCGCCTCGAGGAAGCGTCGACTGGCCGGCGACAGGGCATACACGCGCGGACAATAGGTATCCGGCGCGGCGGGCGGAACCGCTTCGATCGGCCCCACCAGGCTGGTGTGGAACCCCGCTCGGGACAACGACAGCGCCGCCGCCAGCCCGACGATTCCGCTACCGCATACGACAATGGATTCGTTGTTCATCGTGCCGACGGCGCCCCCGCCTGTTTTGGCCACAGCACCCACATTTCGCCGCGCTGCTTCATGCGCCCGGCGAGTTCCCCGGCATTGCTGCCGAAACCCCAGTAATAATCGGCCCGGCCGGCGCCACGTATGGCGGTACCCGTATCCTGCGCGAACACCAGACGGTCCAGCGGCCTGCCCGTGCCGGGGTAGTCCGTGGCGAGGAACACAGGCGTGCCCAACGGCACGAACGACGCATCCACCGCGATGGAGCGGCCTCCGATCAACGGCACGCCATATGAGCCCGCTGGGCCAAGGTCCGGATCGACAATGGACTCTTCCTTGAAGAACACCACCGCTGGATTCGCATCGAGCATTTCCTGGACACGGTCGGGATGGCTTCGCGCCCAGGCTTTGATGTTCTGCATCGAAGCCTGGGACAATGGCATCTGGCCTTGCTCGGCCAGCCAGCGACCGATGGACAGGTACGGGCGTCCGTTATGGTCGGCGTAGGCCAGTCGCACCACCGCGCCATCCGGCAACCGGGCGCGGCCCGAACCCTGCACCTGCAGGAAGAACGCATCCACAGGATCATTGACCCAGACGATGACGGGGGGTTTCTTGGGATCCGCGGCGATCTGGGCCCGCGTGTCGTAGGGCACCACGCGTTTGCCAACCAGCTTGCCGCGCACCCGTTTTCCAACCAGTGCCGGATACACCGACCCCAGGTCTATGGTCAGCAGATCATCCGGCGGCGCGTACAGCGGCCATTGATAGGCGCCCCCGCGCTCGCGGGACGCTTGCACCAGCGGCTCGTAATACCCAGTGACCAGACTGCGCGCCGGTGCGCCGGCGGCATCGAGCACACGCCAGGGCTGCAGTGTGCGTTGCAGGAACGCCCGCACCGCCGCGGCATCGGGCGCGGTGAGCGAGATGCCGGATGACGCGGCCTCGGCGCACACCGGGCGCCAGACCAGCGGCGTGGCGCGCGCCGGCACATTGAGTGACCCGGACACCGGGCGCATCAGCCCTTTGCAATTATTGATGAATGCCTTCCAGGCATGATCCAGGTCATCCGTGTTCCAACCAGGCAGTTCCGCCCACGACGTCTTGTGGAACCGAGCCGCCAATGCGCGCGCCCGTGTGTCATGGAACGCGCCGGGAGGCGGCACCACGAGCGGGCGCAACGCCAGGCTGGCGGCGGAGGACGCCTGGGGCGCTTCGGGAGCCACCGCCCGAGGCGGAACGGTACTGCACGCCGCCAGCAAAACCGGCAGCAGCAACAGAGGACTAAGAAGCCTTTTCATGAAACACACGAAAAAATGAGGGGGCGCGGAATCGCGATGCTTTCAATGCAGGGTGCGAGGCATGGCCAAGACGAACTCGGCGATGGGGGCGTCGAACGGAATGCCGTCCTCACCCACGCACAGGAACGTGCCTTGCATGGTACCGACCGGCGTGGGCAGGGGGCAGCCGCTGGTGTATTCGAATGTTTCGCCAGGCCCCAGCAACGGCTGCTGGCCCACGACCCCCAGGCCGCGCACCTCTTGGACGTTCTGCTCGCCATCAGTGATGATCCAGTGGCGGCTGATGACCTGTGCCGGATGCGTGCCCTGGTTGGTGATGCGCACCGTATAGGCAAACAGGAATTGCCGATCGGCGGGCTCGGACTGATCCGCCAGATATTGGGGCGTGACGACCACGACGACATCGTACGGTTTCAAGAGAGGGTTCCTGCCAGTGTAGTGTTTGACGCTTGATGGAACTCGCCGGGATCCGGAAGGAAAACCCGAAGCCAACCTGCAATAATGTGACATTATTTCCGATTCCATCGCCGAACACCAAACGACATCGTACGCCATGACACACGCCACCACCCGCATCGCCCCCAGCCTGCTGTCGGCCGACTTCTCCCGCCTGGGCGAGGAAATCCGCAACGTCGTCGATGCCGGCGCCGACTGGATCCACTTCGACGTCATGGACAACCACTACGTTCCCAATCTGTCGATCGGCCCCATGGTGTGCGAAGCCCTGCGCCCGCACACCACCGTTCCCATCGATGTGCACCTGATGGTCGAACCGGTCGACGCCATTATCCCGCAATTCGCCAAGGCGGGCGCCAACATCATTTCCTTTCATCCGGAAGCCACCCGTCACCCCGACCGCTCCCTGGCGCACATCAAGGACAACGGGTGCAAGGCCGGCATGGTCTTCAATCCCGCCACGTCGCTGGACTGGATGGACTATGTCATGGACAAGCTGGACGTGGTGCTGCTCATGTCGGTCAACCCGGGGTTCGGGGGCCAGCGCTTCATTCCATCCACGCTGGGCAAGCTTGCCGAGGCGCGCCGCAAGATCGACGCCTGGATGCGTGATGGCGGCCAGCCCATCGCCCTGGAGGTCGATGGCGGCGTGAAAATCGACAACATCGCCGACATACGCGCCGCGGGTGCCGATACCTTCGTAGCGGGCTCGGCCATCTTCGGACAACCCGATTACCGCTCAACCATCGCCCAGCTGCGCGCCGAGATCACGCGCGGCGAAAGCATCAGCGTCTAGGGCTGGGCTATCCATGACTTTTCTCGCCGCGCTGTTCGACCTGGACGGCACTCTGCTCGACACGCTCGATGACCTGACCGATGCGGTCAACGCCATGCGCGCCGACTACGGGCAACCAGCCCTCACACGCGCGGTCGTCGAGACCTACGTGGGCAAGGGCACTGACTATCTCGTCATGCGCAGCCTGGCACACGACGTGCTCAACCAGCCCCCCACGCCGGATGACATCAGCGAAGCACTGAAACGCTTCACCAGCCACTACCGGCGCCTGTGCGGTGACCGCGCGACCCTCTATCCAGGCGTCGTCGAAGGCTTGGCGGCGTTTCGCGACCGGGGCTTGAAGCTCGCGGTGGTCACCAACAAGCCCACCGAGTTCACCGGCCCGCTGCTCGAACACATGGGCATCGCCCACTTCTTTGAGCATCTGGTGTGTGGCGACACCTGCGCCCGCAAAAAGCCCGACCCCATGCCATTCCTGCATGCCTGCTCGCTGCTTGGCGTCGAACCGGGCAGCGCATTGGCCGTGGGCGATTCGATCAACGACGCCCAGGCGGCGCGCGCCGCCGGCATCACCGTCCTGGCCGTGCCCTACGGATACCGTGGCGGACAGGACGTGCGGACCCTGCCGGTCGATGGTATAGTTACGTCCATCGAAAACGCCGCACACTGGGCGGCGCAACACCAGGAACGATCACCATCATGACCGCGACCCCCTATTCCTACGCAACACCTTGCGCCTCGTGGCGCTGGTGGCGTATGTGCTCCGGGTGGCGGTGATCCTCTCCCGGCATGCCTGACATTGTTCAAGCACGCCGTCAGTCTAGCCAGCAAAAGCCCGGACCCACCCAATGGCCGGGCTTTTTTGATTCCTGCCCGGTCAACGCGGAAATAACACCAATAACCCGAGACCCTCCATGACAGAAATCGAATTCAACGCATTGGCCGCCGAAGGCTACAACCGTATCCCCATCATCGCCGAGACCTATGCCGA
>DASTNK010000080.1:0-16157 GCA_035720945.1 Burkholderiaceae bacterium | reverse complement strand
ACGCGCACCTCCACGGCCTGATACCCTTACGCAGAATCAGGTTAACGCATTTCCGCGGAACCGCCACGCTCTGACCGGCCAAAGAGTGTAAAAATACGACGACCCGGACGAAGCGCTGTCTGCGCTCACCACACAAAGGAAGACACTATGGAATGCACGATAGACTGGGGTGGCCCCGACGGCATGCTCTTTGTCGCCCGCACGGGCAGTGGACACATCGCAACCATGGACGGTGCCCCTGACGGGGGCGGCCACAACCTGGCGCCGCGCCCCATGGAAATGGTGCTGTGCGGCACCGGCGCCTGCACCGCCTACGACGTGGTCCTGATCCTCCAACGCGGGCGCCACGCGGTGACCGACTGCCGGGTTACACTGACCAGCGAGCGTGCCGATACCGACCCCAAGGTGTTCACCAAGATCCACTTCGCCTTCACGGTAACGGGGTCGCGCCTCACGCGCGACGCGGTCGAGCGCGCCGTGCGGCTCTCGCACGAAAAATACTGCTCGGCGTCCGCCATGCTGGCGAAAACGGCGGAAATCACCTGGTCGGCCGAGATCGTCGAGGCCTGAAACCCCGTTCGCGGCGTGGCCTTCCAGAAGGCCCCGACCAACCGGACGACCCTGCCCGGGCACCGAACCTGAATACAACGCGCACAGCCATATTTATGCAGCAATACGAAGACTTCATGCGGCACGTGTATGAACACGGCCAGACCAAGACCGACCGCACCGGCACCGGCACGCGCTCGGTGTTCGGCCACCAAATGCGTTTCGACCTGAACGAAGGCTTTCCGCTGATCACCACCAAGAAGCTGCACACCAAAAGCATCTTCATCGAGCTGCTGTGGTTTCTGCGGGGCGATTCCAATGTGCGCTGGCTGCAGGAGCGCGGCGTTAGCATCTGGGACGAATGGGCCGACGCCGACGGCAACCTGGGCCCGGTGTACGGTGCCCAATGGCGCAGTTGGCCCACGCGCAACGGCGGGCACATCGACCAGATCTCCCAGATCGTGCGGCAAATTCGTGAAACACCGGATTCCCGGCGCCTCATCGTGTCGGCCTGGAACGTGGGCGACATCCCCGACATGGCGCTGCCGCCCTGCCATGCACTGTTCCAGTTCTACGTCGCCAACGGCAAGCTGTCGTGCCAGCTCTACCAGCGCAGCGCCGACATTTTCCTGGGCGTCCCGTTCAACATCGCCAGCTATGCGCTGCTGACCCATCTGGTCGCCCAGCAATGCGACCTGGAGGTGGGCGACTTCGTCTGGACAGGCGGCGACTGCCACCTGTATTCCAACCACTTCGAACAGGCGCGCCTGCAACTGTCACGCACGCCATTCCCCTACCCGCGCCTGAACATCCGGCGCCGCCCGCCCTCTCTCTTCGAGTACGAGTACGACGATTTCAAGATCCTCGACTACCAGGCGCACCCGCACATCAAGGCGCCCGTGGCCGTGTGAGACGAGAGACCAGAATCCCATGACGCGCCCCACCATCAAACTCGTCGTCGCCTACTCCGACAACCGCGCCATCGGACGCGACAACGCCCTGCCCTGGCGCCTGAAGGCGGACCTCGCGCATTTCAAGAACACGACCATGGGATGCCCCATCCTCATGGGCCGCAACACCTGGGACTCCCTGGGCAGGCCGCTGCCGGGACGCCGCAATCTGGTCATCAGCCGCAATCCCGGCCTGAGGGCCGACGGCGCATCGGCCTACCCATCGCTGCGGGATGCACTGAACGACTGCCAGGACGAAGCAACGGTGTTCGTGATCGGCGGCGCCCAGATTTACGCGCAGGTGTTGCCCATGGCCGATGAAGTGATCGCGACGGAGGTTCATGCGCACGTCGACGGGGACGCGTTCTTTCCCGCTCTGCCGCCGGACCAGTGGGAAGAGGTCGAACGTCAACGGCAACCCGAAGAAAGCGGGCTCGCCTTTGATTTCGTCGTGTATCGGCGTCGATGACACTCACACGGTCGCCCCCACTTTCCGCATGAACCGCCACAACGACGCATCCAGCGAATACGCCACATTGAACCGGATCCATCCCTCATCCAGTTGCTCGGGATGAAAGTACGACCCCGGCGCCAGCCAGATTCCGTCCTTCAGTGCCAGTTCCGCCAATCTCGCCGCGCCGCGTTCACGCCATTCCCCGCCCGGCCGCGCCCAAAGAAACAACCCGGCCCGCGGCCGGCAGAACACCTCGAAGCCATGGCGCTCCAGCAAATCGCACAACGCGTCATGCGCCTCACGGAGCCTGTCCTGCACCCGCCGCAAATGCGCATGATGATGCCCCAGGCGCAAAAGCTGGTACACCGCGCGTTCCATCATTTCGGGTGTGGTCAGCCCCATGGCCATCTTGATCTTGGCGAAACCATCCAGCAGCGCGGGCGCTGCCACCACATAACCCACGCGCACAGATGGCGCCACACTCTTGGAAAACCCTGATACATAAATCACGCGCTCCGGTCCGGCCAGAGCGGCCAGCATCGGGCCGACGCCAGGCAACAACCCGCGCGACACGTCGTCCTCGATGACCCGCAGATTGTATTGTTCGGCGATCCGCAAAATGCGGAACGCGTTGGCCATCGTCAGGCTTGAACCCGTGGGGTTGTGCAAAACGGTGTTCACGAACACCGCCTTGAGCTTGCGACGCGACGCGACGCGTTCGAGCGTATCAACGCACAGTCCTTCTTCCGTGCGTGGGATACCCACCGCCGACAGCCCCGATAGCGTCAACGTCTGAAGGAAATTGGCATAGCAAGGCGTTTCGACCGCCACCTCGTCACCGTGCCGAAACACGGCGCGCAGCACGATGTCCAGCGCCTGGGAAGCCCCGAGCGTCAGCAGCACATTGTCCGCATCGGCCGCCAGGCCATATTCCCCCAGGCTGCCCGCGACGTGCTCACGCAGCGGTGCATAGCCGAACGGGTGGCCATAACCCGCGATCTGCTCGGCGGGTACGCGCGCCAGCTGGCGCAACGACTGCTGCAACCCCGTTTCATTGAGCCATTCGGGCGGCATCCAGCCGCAGCCTGACTTGATTGGAATGGAATGATCGGCGAAGACATCGGCCAGCAGCCACGACGCGCCAATCTCGGGCGGACGCCAGCGAGCCGGCGCCGCCTCATGCGGGCGTGCGGTGCGCATGGCGACGCGGTATCCGGAACCGGGGCGCGCGGACAGCCAGCTTTGCGCCACCAACCGGCTATAGGCCGTGGCCACGGTGAAATTGCTGAGGCCATGATCACGCGCGAATCGTCGCACCGACGGAACAGCCATGCCCGGACGCAGCAATTGCGACGAAATCGCGTCCTCCAGCGCTTTCACCACCTGTTCCACCAGCGTGGGCGCATGGATCCGATCTCTGATGGGTTCGAAAAGAATCATTCAAGCCTCCATGGCGGGCAGACGCATGCGGCGCGGCCCGGCGCTCTTTTATTACATCGGCATCGGCATCGTCATCGGCACTTAATTATGTACAGTTTATTAAGATTTTGACAATACAGTTTGAGAATTATTAATAGACTGTATATTTCCTTCCAGGATGGCCGGATCGAGAATAGCTCATAGCCTCCGCAGCGCCACGCGTCCGTCGAGGCGACGACCCGTTCATCCATCTTCGAGATCCCCCATCATGAGCAGCCCTACCGCCATTCCCAACCTGTCGCACCTGTGGATGCCATTCACCGCCAATCGGCAGTTCAAGGCGCACCCCAGGCTCCTGACCGGGGCCAAAGGCATGTACTACACCACGTCCGATGGCAAGCAGATTCTGGACGGCACCTCCGGCCTATGGTGCGTCAACGCGGGGCACGGGCGCCAGGAAATCGTGGATGCCATTTCACGCCAGGCGGCCGAACTCGACTACGCGCCCAGCTTCCAGATCGGCCACCCCAATTCGTTCCTGGCTGCCACCGCGATCGCCGAGCTGATGCCTGAAGGCCTGGATCGCATTTTCTTCACCAACTCTGGTTCCGAGTCCGTCGATACGGCGCTGAAGATCGCCCTCGCCTACCATCGCGCGCGCGGCGAGGGCCAGCGCACCAGACTGATTGGCCGCGAACGCGGCTACCACGGCGTGGGTTTCGGCGGTATCTCGGTGGGCGGTATTTCGCCCAACCGCAAAGCGTTCTCGTCGTCGCTGATCCCGGGTGTCGATCACCTGCCGCACACGCACGACCTGTCGAAAAACGCCAATAGCCGGGGCCAACCCGCCTGGGGCGAGCATCTGGCCGACGAACTCGAACGCCTGGTCGCCCTGCACGATGCGTCAACCATCGCCGCCGTCATCGTCGAGCCGCTGGCGGGTTCCACCGGCGTGCTCATCCCGCCCAAAGGCTACTTGGAGAAACTGCGCACCATCACCAGCAAGTACGGCATCCTGCTGATTTTCGACGAGGTGATCACCGGGTACGGGCGCCTGGGCGCGCCCACCGCCAGCGAATTCTTCGGCGTCACCCCCGACCTGATCACCATGGCCAAGGGCGTCAGCAACGCGGCCGTTCCCGCCGGCGCGGTCGCGGTGCGTCGCGAGGTGCACGACACCATCGTCAACGCCACGGCCGCCGGCATCGAGTTCTTCCACGGCTACACCTATTCAGGCCACCCGTTGGCCACGGCGGCCGTGCTGGCCACACTCGACATCTACGCCAAGGAAAAACTGTTCGACCGGGCGCGCGAATTGTCGGTCAAGTTCGAAGACGCCGCCCACCAGTTGGAAAGCGCGCGCCACGTCGTCGACGTCCGCAACCTGGGCCTGGTCGCGGGTATCGAACTGGAGTCCCGACCGGGCGCGGTGGGTGCCCGCGTGGCCGAGGCATTCGCCAAATGCATGGAACGGGGCGTCATGGTCCGCTACACCGGCGAAACCATCGCCCTGTCACCCCCGCTCATCATCGAGGAAGCACAGATCGACCAAATCTTCAGCACGCTGGCCGATGTGCTGAAGACGGTGGACTGATTCCGCGGCCCGCAGGAGGAAATCACTTGGCGCTCGAAGAACTCTTGCACGCCGTGGGGAAACTCACGCGGTTGGTGGAGCGGACGGAGCTCCGGGAACCCGAGATTCTTGAACAGGCCGGGGGGATCATCCGCGACCTGGTCGCCAAAGACGACTGGCTGCCGCCCGATATGGCGCAATCCGATCCCAACCGCTATCGTCAATATCTGTTGTATGGCGATCCCCTGGACCGGTTTTCATTGGTGAGTTTTGTGTGGGGTCCGGGCCAGCACACACCCATACATGACCACACCGTATGGGGGGTCATCGGCATGTTGCGCGGCGCTGAAGTGTCACAGTCGTATCGCGCGAATGCCGACGGAACCCTGGCGGCGGATGGGCCCGAAGAGGTGTTGCGGCCCGGACGGATCGCGTGCGTGTCCCCCAGCATTGGAGACATTCACCGCGTCAGCAACGCCCACCAGGACAAGACCTCCATCAGCATTCATTTGTACGGTGGAAACATCGGTCGAATCAACCGCAGCGTGTACGATGCCGCGACCGGCGCCCGCACGTCTTTCGTTTCGGGCTATTCAAATGCCTCGTTGCCGAACCTGTGGAAACAATAGGCTCAGCGCCCGGGCCGGGAGTCTGAGGCAAAAAGGGGCTTGAGACAAAGTCTGCCACATGAAGAAAAACCCGCGTAAGCGGGTTTTTCTTTGCTCGACAGTCACATGATCAAGCCGGCGACCTTTCAGCCGCGTCCGCATCCATGTAATCCTCCATGGGCGGGCACGAGCAGACCAGATGTCGATCGCCATAGGCGTTGTCCACGCGCGCAACGGGCGGCCAGTACTTGCCGTCCCGTAGGCTGGCCACGGGATACGCGGCCTCGTCGCGCGCGTAATCGTGGTGCCAGTCGGTCGCGAGCAGCATGGACGCAGTATGCGGCGCATTGCGCAGCACGTTGTCCTCGGCGTCCTTTTCACCACGTTCCACCTGCGCGATCTCGGCGCGGATGGCGATCATGGCGTCGACGAAACGATCGAGCTCGACCAGCCCTTCGGACTCGGTGGGCTCGACCATCAGCGTGCCGGGCACCGGGAAGCTCATGGTCGGCGCATGGAAACCGTAGTCGATGAGGCGCTTGGCGATGTCCTCGGCCGAGATCCCGCAACCGTCCTTGAGCGGGCGGATGTCGAGAATGCACTCATGCGCCACGCGCCCCTTCGGGCTCGCATACAGGATGGGGTAGTGCTTGCGCAGGCGATGCGCGATGTAATTGGCGTTGAGAATCGCCACTTGCGAGGCTTGCTTCAGCCCGTCCGCCCCCATCATGAGGATGTACAGGTACGGAATGGGCAGAATGCCGGCCGACCCATACGGCGCGGCCGACACCGGGCCCGAATGCGCCGCATCGGGCAGCCGGCCGGACTCGTCCACCACACCGGGCAGGTACGGCGCCAGGTGCGCGCGCACCGCGACCGGGCCGATGCCCGGGCCGCCACCGCCATGCGGGATGCAGAACGTCTTGTGCAGGTTCAGATGCGAGACGTCGGAGCCGAATTTCCCCGGCTGCGCCAACCCCACCATGGCGTTCATGTTGGCGCCGTCCAGATACACCTGGCCGCCGGCCTGGTGCACGAGGTCGCAGATCTCGGTCACCGCCGATTCGAACACGCCGTGCGTGGAGGGGTAGGTCAGCATCAGCGCCGCGAGATGGTCGCCAACGTCGGCGATCTTCTCTTTCAGGTCGGCGACGTCGATGCTGCCGTTGTCGTCCGAGGCCACCACGACCACCTTCATGCCGGCCATCTGCGCCGAGGCGGGGTTGGTGCCATGCGCCGAGGCGGGGATCAGGCAGACATCGCGCTGCGCCTGTCCGTTTGCCTGATGGTAGCCGCGGATGGCCAGCAATCCGGCGAATTCGCCCTGCGCCCCGGAATTGGGCTGCAGGCTGACGGAATCGTAGCCCGTGATTTTGCACAACGCCGTGGACAGCCCCTCGACCAGTTCCGCATAGCCCCGGCTTTGCGCCGCCGGGGCGAACGGGTGCAGGTTGGCGAACTCGGGCCAGGTGATGGGGATCATCTCGGCTGTGGCGTTGAGCTTCATGGTGCACGACCCCAGGGGGATCATGGAACGATCCAGCGCCAGGTCTTTGTCGGCCAGGCTACGCAGATAGCGCAGCATGTCGGTTTCAGACTGGATGCGCGAGAACACCGGGTGCGCCAGGATAGGAGTCAGGCGCAGCGAATCCGCCGGAATACGGGGTTCAGGCACTTTGGTGGCGGCCAGCGCGGACGCATCGAACGGCGCCTTGAGCGCGTCGGCGAACACCTCGACCAAACGGATCAGATCGGTCGACGTGGTGGTTTCATCCAGCGACACCGATACGCGATCCGGGCCAACCCGGCGCAGGTTGATGGACGCCGCATGGGCGGCATCGAGTACGGCGCGGGTATGTTCACCGGTTTCAAGCAGCACCGTGTCGAAGAAAGCGGTATTGGCGGACGGCACGCCCAGTGCGCCCAGCGTGTCGGCCAACAGGGCCGCGAGCGATGCCACGCGCCGGGCGATGCGCCGGATGCCCTGGGGACCATGCCACACGGCGTACATGCCCGCCATGACAGCCAGCAGCACCTGGGCCGTGCAAATGTTGGATGTGGCCTTTTCTCGGCGGATATGCTGCTCGCGCGTCTGCAAGGCCAGGCGCAGCGCATAGCCCCCCTGGCTGTCCTTGGACACCCCCACCAGGCGACCCGGCAGGTTGCGCTTGAACACATCGCGGCAGGCCATGAACCCGGCGTGCGGGCCGCCGAATCCCATGGGAACGCCAAACCGCTGGGCCGAACCCACAGCGATGTCGGCGCCCCATTCGCCCGGCGGAACCAGCAGGGCCAGCGCCAGCAGGTCGGTGGCGACCGCCACCACCGCACCTTTTCCGTGCGCGGCCTCGACGAGCTTCCGGTAATCGGCCACCCCGCCCAGGCTGTGCGGATACTGCAACAACACGCCGAAGCATTCCGGCAAGCCATCGGCCTCATCGCCGACAACCACATCGATGCCCAGCCCCGTCGAGCGGGTGCGCAGGACCTCCAGCGTCTGGGGATGGCAGTGGTGCGACGCGAAGAACACGCTGGACTTGGCGCGCGAACCGCGACGCGCCAGGGTCATGGCCTCGGCGGCGGCGGTGGCTTCATCCAGCAACGACGAATTGGCGATGTCCAACCCGGTCAGGTCGGCGACCATGGTCTGGAAATTCAGCAGGGCTTCGAGGCGGCCCTGTGAGATCTCGGGCTGGTACGGCGTGTACGCGGTGTACCAGGCCGGATTTTCGAGAATGTTGCGCAGGATCACGTTGGGCACGTGCGTGCCGTAGTAGCCCTGGCCGATATAGCTGCGGAACACCAGGTTGCGCGACGCCATGTCGCGCAATTCGGCCAACGCCTCCGGCTCGCTGCGCGCGGCGGGCAGGTCGAGCTTCCCGGACATGAGAATGCCGCGCGGCACAACCTCGTCGACCAGGCCCTGAAGGCTGTCGACGCCGATTTCGCGCAGCATGGCCGCCTGATCATCAGACGAGGGCCCGATATGGCGGGGGATGAAATCAGTATGGGGATCCAGATCGCGCAACATGGTGGCTTATAGAAAAGTGCGAAAACCGTGTGAAGAAAAAGGCGGAAACCGTGCGGTCAGGCCAGCGCCATCCGGGCGGCCGGCCTTGATGTTTCAAGGACAAGAACTCAGTGGTCGCTCTGGGCCTCGTAGCCCGCCGCGTCCAGCAACCCGTCGACGTCCGCCCGGTTGTTGGGACGGATCTTGAAGATCCAGGTGTCGAAGGCCGACTGGTTCACCAGTTCGGGCTGCGATTCGAGCTGCTCGTTGAACGCGACGACCTCGCCGTCGACCGGCGCGTAGATGTCGGACGCGGCCTTGACCGATTCGACCACCCCGGCGGTGTCGCCGGCGGACAGCTTTGAGCCAGGGTTGACGTCGCCCACGAAGACCAGGTCGCCCAGTTGGTCCTGCGCGTCATCGGTGATTCCCACCAGCAGAACGTCACCCTCGGTCTTGACCCACTCGTGCGAGGTCGTGTATTTGCGATCGGTTGGCAAGTTCATGAATAGTCGATCCTGTTAAAAATGTGGATCCCGGAACGAAGATCCGGAATGGGTTGAAACGCAATGAAAACCGAAGCTCGCGTGGCCGGTCAGGCCACCGCCTTGCCCTGGCGCACGAAAGGCGGCTTGACCATTTCGGCGGGCACCCACTTGCCGCGAATGTCGACCTCGCAGGAATCGCCAGCCTTGCTGCCGGCCGGCAGGCGGGCAAACGCAATGGACACACCCAGCGTCGGCGACATGGTGCCGCTGGTGACCTCGCCCACTCCCAGCGGGGTACGAACCGCCATGTGCGGGCGCATCACACCACGCTCCCGCAATTTCAGCCCGAGCAACACCTGGTCGCCAGGACAGGACTCCATGGCGGCGCGGCCAATGAAGCGGCGCTCCGCATCTTTGAGCGACACCGTCCAGGACAGCCCGGATTCCCCCGGCTGCGTCAGTTCATCCATGTCCTGGCCGTACAGATTCATGCCGGCTTCGAGGCGCAGCGTATCGCGCGCACCCAGCCCGCAGGGGCGGACGTCCCGTGCCGCGAGATCCCGCCAGAAAGCTTCGACAGCGGTCGCGGGCAACATGATCTCGAACCCGTCTTCGCCTGTGTACCCGGTGCGGCCCACCAGCGTGTCATCGTCGACCCACGCCGCGGTGAAGGGGGTCAACCCTTCGGTGGCGGCCCGCCACGCGGGGCGCGCCGCCCAGGCCTTTTCGCGAGCGACCGGGCCCTGTACCGCCACCATGGCCACATCGCGGCGCGGCGCGAGGGTGACGTCGAACCGGCCGGCTGCGGCCACCCGGCGCATCCAGGCGATATCCTTGTCGGCCGTGCCCGCATTGACCACGATGCGCCAGCGGTCGGGCGCGAAAAAATAGACGATCAGATCGTCGACCACCCCGCCTTCCGGGTTGAGCATGCAGGAATACAGCGCCTTGCCGGGTTGCGACAGCTTGGCCACGTCGTTGGCCAACAGGTGCCGCAGGAACGCGGTGGCATCGGCTCCGGCCAGGTCGGCATTGAGCATATGGGACACATCGAACATGCCGGCGCGTTGGCGCACCGCGTGATGCTCTTCGATTTGCGACCCGTACGACACGGGCATTTCCCAGCCGCCGAAATCAACCATCCGGGCACCGGATTCGAGGTGGATATCATGCAGAGGGGTATGCTTCAGGGCTGAAGACATTGAATGAAACTCCGGGGACAGGCAACGAGGGAACCAGGTAGTGGCAACGTCGCCCTTCTGTCCTTTTGCCTGAGAGTTGCCTTGGCCGATAACGCGGCAAGGATTCACCTTCGGCGCCCGCCGTCGCGGCCATGGTGGCGGCGCGGGGGTCTCTCCAGAGAGCCGCCCCATCGCGCAACAAGCGCGACGGCACACGAGAGCGGTACGGGGGCCTGAGCGATTCTGGGCGAATTGCGCCTTCGGCGGCCGGGGTTCCGGCACTCTCCCACTCTATGTATTGACAGCAGCGCACAGCATACCGCGAAATGGCGGCAAACACCAAGAAAATTGTCTTTTCCCGCCTGACTGGAATGCCCGACCGTGGCGCACCGGCACGGCCAGGCCAGGCTGCGGGTCAGGCCTCGCTGATGCAGTCCACGTAGTATTCGATCGAGCCGTCCGGCGCGGTCTCGCTCGCCAACCCATGAATGTCGGTGACGAAGCCCGGGAAATCGGCGTTGAACTCGCGCGCGAACTGCAGGTAATGAACGATGCGCTGGTTGAACCGCTCGCCGGGGATGAGCAAGGGGATGCCCGGTGGATATGGCGTGAGCAGCACGCCGGTGACCCGGCCTTCGAGATCGTCGATGGCCACGCGCTCGACCTGGCGGTGCGCCATCTTGGCGTAGGCGTCCGATGGCTTCATCGCCGGAATCATGTCGCTCAGGTACATCTCGGTGGTCAGGCGCGCCACGTCGTGCTCGCGATAGGCCTGGTGGATGCGCTGGCACAGGTCGCGCAGCCCCAGCTTTTCGTAGCGGCGATGATCTTTGCAGAACTCGGGCAGAATGCGCCACAGCGGCTGGTTGCGGTCGAAATCATCCTTGAACTGCTGCAGGGCGGTCAGCAGCGTGTTCCAGCGGCCTTTCGTGATGCCGATGGTGAACAGGATGAAGAACGAATACAACCCGGTCTTCTCGACCACCACGCCATGCTCGGCCAGGTATTTGGAAACGAGCGCGGCGGGAATACCAGTCTCGGCGAACGTGCCCGAGATGTCCAGCCCAGGGGTGACGATGGTGGCCTTGATCGGGTCCAGCATGTTGAACCCCTCGGCCAGGTCGCCGAAGCCGTGCCATTCGTCGCCCGACTCCAGGAACCAGTCTTCACGGTAGCCTATGCCGTCGCTGACCAGGCGGTTCGGGCCCCACACGCGAAACCACCAGTCGTTCTTGCCATACTCGGACTCCACCTTGCGCATGGCGCGCCGGAAATCCAGTGCCTCGCGAATGCTTTCCTCGACCAGCGCCGTGCCCCCAGGGGGTTCCATCATGGCCGCCGCCACGTCGCAGGACGCGATGATGGCGTATTGCGGCGATGTGGACGTGTGCATCAGATACGCCTCATTGAACACGTTGCGGTCGAGCTTGCGGGTCTCGGACTCCTGCACGATGATCTGCGAGGCCTGCGAAATGCCGGCCAGCAATTTGTGCGTGGAGTGCGTGGCGAACACCATGGCATCGTGGCTGCGCGGACGACCCGCGCCAATGGCGTGCATGTCGGCATAGAACTCATGGAACGAGGCATGTGGCAGCCAGGCTTCGTCGAAATGCAGGGTGTCGATCTCGGATCCGAGCTTCTCCTTGATCATCTCGACGTTGTAGATGACGCCGTCGTACGTGCTTTGCGTCAGCGACAGGATGCGTGGCCGTTTGTCCTTGATCTTGCGCGCGAACGGATTGGCCTCGATCTTGCGGCGGATGTTCTCCGGGTCGAACTCTTCCAGGGGAATGGGCCCGATGATGCCAAGATGGTTGCGCGTGGGCCGCAGGAACACGGGTATCGCGCCCGTCATGGTGATGGCGTGCAGAATGGATTTGTGGCAATTGCGGTCGACCACCACCACGTCGTCAGAGGCCACGTTGGCGTGCCAGACGATCTTGTTCGACGTGGACGTGCCGTTGGTCACGAAGAAGCAATGGTCGGCATGGAATATGCGCGCCGCGTTCAGCTCCGATTCCGCCACCGGCCCGGTGTGGTCCAGCAACTGCCCCAGTTCGTCGACCGCGTTGCACACGTCGGCGCGCAACATGTTCTCGCCAAAGAACTGGTGGAACATCTGCCCAACCGGGCTTTTCAGGAAGGCCACCCCGCCAGAATGCCCCGGACAGTGCCAGGAATAGGAACCATCGCTGGCGTACTTGACCAGTTCGCGGAAGAACGGCGGCGCCAGGCCGTCGAGGTAGGCCCGGGCCTCGCGGATGATGTGGCGCGCCACGAATTCCGGCGTGTCCTCGAACATGTGGATGAAGCCATGCAGTTCGCGCAGGATGTCGTTCGGAATGTGCTGCGACGTGCGCGTCTCGCCATACAGGTAGATGGGGATTTCTTCATTGCGGAACCGGAGCTCGCCAATGAAATTGCGCAGGTTCTTGATGGCATAGGCCACGTCCTCCGGCGAATCGACGTCGAATTCCTCGTCGTCGATCGACAGGATGAACGCGCTCGCCCGGCTTTGCTGCTGCGCGAACGAACTGAGGTCGCCGTAGCTGGTCACACCCAGCACTTCGACGCCCTCGGCCTCGAGCGCCGCCGCCAGGGCCCGGATGCCGAAGCCCGAGGCGTTCTCGGAGCGGTAGTCTTCGTCAATGATGACGATGGGGAAGCGGAATTTCATGGCATGGCTCCGGTTGGGGTCCGTTCACGCCGACACCCAAATCGTGCCGGCGGGTTCGTCACGAGCCCCGAAACGTTTTACAAAATGACGCTGGAGTCCTGCCTGGTGGCTCATCAGCCAGCCGGGCAGGACGACAGTGGGCAGTCCCCGTGCACCCACGGAACCGTACGCTAAGTTCGAGGCAGGGTCACGCCCTGTTGCCCCTGGTATTTGCCGCCGCGATCCTTGTACGAGGTTTCGCACACTTCATCGCTTTCAAAAAACAGCATCTGCGCACAGCCCTCGCCAGCGTATATCTTGGCGGGGAGCGGCGTGGTGTTCGAAAATTCCAGTGTGACGTGGCCTTCCCATTCGGGTTCGAGCGGGGTCACGTTCACGATGATGCCGCAACGCGCATACGTGCTCTTGCCCAGGCAGACCGTCAGGACATTGCGAGGGATGCGGAAGTACTCCACAGTGCGGGCCAGGGCAAAGGAATTCGGCGGAATGATGCAGACATCGCCCTGGAAATCGACGAACGATTTCTCGTCGAAGGCCTTGGGGTCGACGATGGTCGAATTGATGTTCGTGAAGATCTTGAATTCGTTGGCGCAACGCACATCGTAGCCATAGCTGCTGGTGCCGTAGCTGACGATGCGCCCGCCATTGGCCGTGCGGACCTGCCCGGCCTCGAAGGGCTCTATCATCCCATTGCCGCCCGCGCGCCTGATCCAGCGATCGCTCTTGATGCTCATGTCCAGTACCCTGTTTAATGGGCGCTCATTTTATCGCGCAGCGCCACGCGGTGCAGCGCCGAGGCGCCGGGACGATGAAAAACCGGATGCAGACGACGAAAAACAACACCCGGGGACCCTTTTGACAAGTCACCGCGCCGCATGCATCCGGGGCTTCAATCGTCAAAAAACACATGGTAGATCAAGGCGACGCCATTGACGGTGCCGACGCTCAGTTCCGCGCGCAGCCTGCGGGAAAACTTGTAACTGAGCCGCCCCACCGTGCCGGTGGAGGCCAGCGCCTGCTCCAGGCTGAGCGTCACCCCGTCGGTCAGGTGTTTGCCGATCTGGGCGAACTGTTGTTCGAGCTGGCTGGGGTTCGTATTGGCGCTGCTGACCACGCTTTCCGGCGGCAGAATGCTGCCGGCGCTGCCCAGCTCGCCGGTGCGGATTCCCAGTTCGTCGAGCCCCAGCTTGCGATAGAACGGCTCGCCACCACCCACGAGGGACGCGCCCACGGAAAACAACAGCGCCACGTCGCCACCGCCCTCGTCGGGCGCACGGCCCAGCAACAGCCAGGACAGTTTCTCGGTTTCGCTGACATCGGGGTAGGACACCAGGTCGATCTTGGGTTTCCTGGCCGTCCCGCTCACCCGCACGCCGGCCTGCACCGGCAGACCGGTGCGCAAGGCTTCGATGTTCAACACCGGATTGGCGATATTCCCCTGGAACGTCACGGTGCCCCGGCGCAGTTGCAAGTGCTGCCCGTAAACGTCGATGGAGCCGCCGCGCGTGCGCAGTTCTCCCACACCCGTGAGCTTGTTGCCGTTCATCAGGATCTGCATGCTCCCCACCAGCCCGGAGTTCACCCCATACCCCGTCAGATAGAAACGCGGTCCCAGGTCGATGGTCAGGTCCAGCGAGATATCCGACGGGACGCTCACGGTCCGCTTCTGACCCGGCCGGATCACCACCACGTCGTTGTCGACGGTCGGCACACTGCCCAGGACGTCCAGATCGAACCAGCCCGCATCCGCCTTGACGTCGCCGGTGATCGAGATCGATGGCAGCGTGGCATCGACCTTCAATCCGCCGGTCAGCATGGCATAGCGATCAGTGCGTTGCAGGATGGGATAACGGTAGAGTTTGGCGCTGACCGTGCCGGTGGACGCGAACAAGTCCCAATCGCCGGTGAGGGTCAGGCTACCGTTCTTCGCGTCCGGACTGGTCTTGACCCACTCGGCCGTCCGCCACTCCTTGGGCGCGACGCGCAACACCGCCGGGAAGCGCAGACTGTCCAGCACCAGCCGGCTGCCATCCAGATGCGCGGCCAGCGTCCCGTTGAACAGGCGCACGCCGTCATCGATGCGAAGAAACTTGATGTCTTTGCCGCGCAGCGTGCCGCTGGTGCGCCAAGTCCCGTGCGGACCGCTGGCGGCGGCGACATCGGCGTGCAGCGAACCGCCCAGTTCGGTCTGATCACCCAGAAAAGCGTTGAACCAGCCCAGATCGGTGATGTCGGCCTTGACCTTCGCCGTCCGGGGCACCGCATTATCCAGCGTCCAGGCGGCTTGGCCGGCTGTGTGCAAGACGGCATCGCCTTGCGCCGACACGCGGCCCAGCTTGGCCGCGGCCAGATCCAGCGTGGCCGAGATCCGGCTGGCGGCATCGCCGCGCCGTGTGGCCGCCACGTCCAGATCCAGCGCGCCCAACCCCAGCGCGAATCCCGGATCACCCGGCACGTATAGATCACCCGACACCCGATGCAGCTTGACCCGCCCTTCGAGGGCGCCCTTGAACGCCAGGTTCCAGTCCGCGGACAGCACCAAGACCGTGTCCACATGGTGGCCGCTGCCCTCCATATGGACGCCACCGTTGTCATAATGCGGCCCCGCCGGCGCAAAGCGCTTGCGCAGCGCCTCGATCAGGCGCCGCGACACGGCCAGCCGGGCGATCCCGCCGCGTGTGTCCCACCAACCCACACCGCCGCGCGCCGACTCACTGTGAAGCACGAACGACTGCTTGAGCGGCAACAGCACCTGGATGTCGGCCCTGCCGACTTGCCACCGGGGGTCGCTGCCCGTGGCCTGTGGCACGAACGACACCTTGACTGGCGCCATCAGCCGCGCCCCCAGGCCACCGGAGTCCACCATCAACCGGGACACCTCGGCCCGCCAAGCGTCCGGCGCCCCCACCTTGCCATGCGTGGCACCCCAATGCCCGGCGAGACGAAGCTCGACGCGCACGGGAGAAGCCAGACTCGAACCGCCCGACGGCTTGACGGATGAGTCGGTGGAGGGGCCCTCTGCGGAACTGTCGGAGCGGTGGGCGGCTGGATCGCGGGAGACTTTCCGATGACGGGATTTTGTCGTCGGGCGAGCCGGCCGTCCCATCTTGCCACCATGCGGCGCGGCGCCACGTTGCGCCTTTTGCGCAGCGGGCGTGTACGTGGCGACCAGATCGGCTTGATGACTGCCCACATCCCCTCCAACCACTCCCTTGAGGCTCAATCCGCCCGGCAGGCCTGGCCAGAAC
>DASTNK010000079.1:0-8606 GCA_035720945.1 Burkholderiaceae bacterium | reverse complement strand
TCGCCGGGCAACGCCGGACCCACCGTTCCGGCCAGGCGCTCGCCCAGCGCAGGGTCGTATGGGTTCGACGCGATCATGCCGGTCTCGCTCATGCCATAGCGCTCCAGGATGCGCAGGCCGCTGCGTTCCTGGAATTGACGGAAGGTCTCTTCAAGCAACGGCGCCGACCCCGAAATGAAAAGCCGCATGCCACGACAGGCCTCGCGGGTGAACCGCGCATCGGCCAGCAGACGCACGTAATACGTCGGCACCCCCATCATCACGGTGCAACGAGGCAGGTAATGCAGGGCCTGATCGATATCGAGTTTGGGCAGCCAGATCATCCTGGCCCCCGCCAGCAGCGCGCCATGGAAGGCGACGAACAATCCGTGCACATGGAAGATCGGCAGCATGTGCAGCAGGACGTCATCGGCGCGCCAGCCCCAGAACGTCTTGAGGGTCAGTGCGTTGGAAGACAGGTTCCTGTGGGAGAGCATCGCCCCCTTGCTGCGGCCGGTCGTGCCCGACGTGTAAAGAATGGCGGCCACGTCGTCGGGCTGGCTTCGCACGGTCTGGAACGTTGCGGCCTGCGATGCCGCGGCCGTCATCAGGCTGCCTTCGCCATTGGCGTCCAGCGTATGGACATGCGCGACACCGGTCTTGCCGGCCAGTTCACCAACCCATTCCAGGTTGGCGCTATCGCAGATCACGACACTGGGTTCAGCATCGGTCAGGAAATATTCGACTTCGGCCGCGCGGTAGGCGGTGTTCAACGGCAGATAGATCAGGCCCGTGCGCAGCGCCGCCAGGTACAGCATCGCGGCTTCGGGCGACTTGCCGACCTGGACTGCGATACGCGACCCGGGCGGCGCACCGAGCGAAGCGAGGAAATTGGCCAGGCGGGCACTGGTCTGCTCGATGTCGGCCCAACTGTAGGTCCGGGCGGGGGTCTCGATGGCCACGGCCTCGCGATCAGCGGGAAAGCCGTTCGCAAGCAAGGCGTACAGGTTGGCGTTCGCTTCCAAGTTCAATCTCCAGTGAATGTCGGTTCCGTGCCAGCCAGGAAGGCCTCGACCCCATGGCGATGATCCTGGCTGTCGGCATAATCGAAGAATCTTCGCAGTTCGTCGTCGGACAGTGGCGGCGGCGCGGGCCACAAACGATCGGCGAGCCGCCGATTGCGTCGCGCGGCGAGAGGCGCGCCGCGCGCGATGCGTTGGGCGCTGCGAAGCGCCTCGTCCCACACGGTTTCGTCGGACACGACACGGGTCAGCAAACCCTTGGCTTGTGCCTCGATGGCGTCGAAGACCCGCCCCTCCAGCAGTATTTCCAGCGTCGCCGCCTTCCCCACCAAGGCAAGCAAGCCACGCATTTCATCGGGCGCCATGGGGAAGCCCAGGCGGTTGATGGGCACACCGAACCGCGCGGAACGGCCCGCGATGCGCACGTCGCACTGACAAGCGACCTCCAGGCCGCCACCCACACACACGCCCTCGATCGCGGCAACCACCGGATGCGCGCACATATGGATGGCCGACAGCGTCGGCGCGATGACCCGCAGGTGGTAATGCATGACGCCTTCCCGGTCCGCCCGTTCGCGGGGAAATTCGCGAATGTCCGCGCCCGCCGCGAAGTTGCCCCCCGCGCCGCGCAGCACGACGCAGCGCAACGCGGCATTGGCCGACAATTCGTTGAACACGTTGCCCAACGCCCGCCACATATCGACCGTCAACGCGTTCAATCGGCCCAGGTGATTGAGCGTCACCATCGCGATGACGCCATCCACCTCGACATCGATGCGGCCCGCTTCCGCCACCTCGCCGGCCCGGGAGTCGCTCATAGCCACTGTATCGCCCTCGACACTCTCGGACGGCCCGCATTCAACCGGGCGAAATTGTCGTCAAGCTCGTCCAGTTCATACACGTAGTTGGTCATGACGCCGCAGGACTGGGTGAGCCCCTTGGGCGAAGTGTCCCCCGCCCAATTCACTCGTTCTATGCGCGCGCCATTGCCCAGATGAAACCGCGCGACCGGATCCAGCGGCTGGTTGTTCTTCATGGACTTGAGGTAATGCGCCGCCAGGCGCAGGCCGCTGCGCCGGACCGTGTCCGCGCAGCTCGCATCCGTGGCGGCGGCGCGCAACCGCTCGACCCACTTGGCGCCGGCACCAGGGTCATCCGCGGCGGCCTGCTTGTCGCCTTTGTCGTACAGCAAAGCCTGGATGGACGCGCCATCCTGCTTGCCCAGCCAGTCCGCGAATTTGGGAATCGGCGACAACGTGGCGAAAGACTTCAGTCGGGGAAACTCGCGCACCAGCTCATCGATGACGCGTTTGAGCAGGAAGTTGCCGAAACTGATGCCGCGCAGGCCCGACTGGGTATTGGAAATAGAATAGAAAATCGCCCAGCGCATCTTGCCCGGATCCACCGCGAGGTCGTCGGGATCGAGCAACACCTGCACGTTGTCGGCCATCTGCTGGGAAAACGCCACTTCGACGAAGATCAGCGGCACACCGTTCATGCGTGGATGGAAAAACGCATAGCAGCGCCGATCCGACGCCACCCGACGGCGCAAATCCTCCCACGAAAGGATTTCATGCACCGCCTCGTACTGGATGAGTTTTTCCAGAAGCGACGCCGGAGAGTCCCAATTGATGGGGCGCAATTCCAGCATGCCCACATCGAACCAGCTCGACAGCAGGCTCTCGAGCTCGTGCTCGAGCACAGCCAACCCCGCGACTTGATTGCGCCAACGCAGCATGTCGGCGCGCAGTTCGACCAGCATCTGCAAATTGTCTGTCTGGGCGTACAGCCGCCGGAACAGGCGAAACCCCTGGTCGCCACGCGGCTCCAGCCCAACACCCGCCTGCACAAGCCCGGCCAGCAGCGAACAGCGCTCCGGCCCGTCGGCCTGGAGATAGCGCTCGCCCCATTGCTTGGCCAGTTTGTTGGCGGCGACGTCGGTGAGCTTTGCCCGATAGAGCGTTCCGATCTCGGACTCGCGCGGCAACTGATCGCGCTCCAGCCACCGGCTCAGGCGCGCCAGCAGGCCCGAGGCGTCACCGGGCCTTTTCTTGCCCCGGGTGGGTGCCTCCGGCAATACCGGAACGCGTTGTCCTTGAGTATCTGCCGCCAAGCTGTCACTGGCCTGGGCATCTTTTGGCTTGTCGGACGAGCTCATGATCGGACTCCACGTTGACGCAATGCCGGGGGTTGCCCCTGCCCACCCGACCGCCCATCTGTGCTTGATTCCTGCTCGGCCATCGCGTGCAGCGCGTCGAGCTGGCGCATCAGATGCTGGCGCGTCAGGGCTTCGGCGCCATCCGGATCATGCGCCTTCAACGCCGCGAAAATGGCCAGATGCTCCGCGCAGGACTCGTTGATGCGACCCGCGTAGGCCAGGCTGCGATGCCGCGACAGGCTGATCACCTTGCGCAGATTGTCGATCAGGTCGGACAGCCAGCGGTTGTCGGCCAGCGCCTGGATGGCCTCGTGGATGCGGGCGTTGGCCTCGTAGTATTGGTCGACATCGCCCGTCGTGGCATGCGTTCGCAGTTGTCGATGCAAAGGTTCAAGATGCCGCAGATCGGCCTCGCTGGCCTTGCGCGCCGCTTCGTAGGCGCAGCGCCCTTCCAGCATGGCCATCAGCGGGAAAATGTCATCCAGGTCGCGGGACGACAGCTCATTGACGAAACATCCCCGGCGCGGCTCGATGCGCAACAACCCTTCCCCCACCAGCACCTTCAGCGCCTCGCGCAGCGGTGTGCGGGAAATACCCAGGGTTTCGGTCAAGCGGGTTTCGTCCACCCATTCGCCCGCCTGCAGCTCGGACGACTGGATCATCGCCCGCAGCCGGTCGGCGACTTCCTGATAAAGGATCTTCTGGACAATACGAGCAGCCACTGCGCGCCTCTCTTGACTGTATTGCGTCGTAATTCATTATCTGTAATTAATAATTATAGAGATGTGGGCAGTGAATACAATGGGTGGACGATATGGTTATCCCTAGGGGTTGTCTGAAATCACTGCGCCGCAAGCGTCTGCGGATCGGGGCTGTAATCCGGCTCGACTTATCCAGACTATCCCTGGGGCCGGATGCACACGGATGGGCCAGAGCCAGAAAAAGGAGGTGAAATTCCTGTGATAGAATGCTGGACTTCATTTGCTGACGGCGCCCGGTATTGCCGACTACGGTATCGGGCAGGACGCAACCCCTTCAAGGGCCCGCGCCAGCCGAATCCCCCAGGACAGGTGGCAGAGTGGTCGAATGCGCCGGACTCGAAATCCGGTGTACGTTTAGGCGTACCGTGAGTTCGAATCTCACCCTGTCCGCCAGAATACAAATAAAATCAAGCAGCCACGGCGATCTGTGTACAAAACGGATCGCCGTTTTCTTTTGCCTCGTTCGAGGCGTGTGACCAAAGTGTGACCGCGTTGGCTGGCGTGCACCCCCCACTAGCGAACGCTCGGCGCGAGACATCTTGATCTTTGTGCGGAACCCTTCGGCGATCCCATTCGATTCGCAGAAGCGCCATATCCGCACAATGAACTCCAGCCCGTCGACCATCAATCCAGATAGGACTGGATGCGAGGAAGTGAATATTGTGCGTCGCAACAATTCCAATGAGCAGCAAGCGTTAACAAGTTACACAAAAGTTATCGCTACCTATGAAAATCATAGGTAGTATATTGCCATGGCGCTAAACAAGGCTGGTTACGAACGTCGAATTCATGAACTGGCACGCGACAGCGCCTCAATCACCTGGACTGAACACGCCAAGCAGCAGATGCGCAGGCGTCATATCACCATGTCGGTAGTGCTTGATGTATTGCAACGCGGCATCATTCATAAAGAACCTGAGCCGGACATCAAAACCGGCCACATGAAATGCACTATCGAAAGGTTTTGTGCCGGCAGGCCCACAGCCGCCGTTGTAGCTCTTGAAAGCGAAAGCGCATCCTCTTGCTTTGTGGTTACAGCGTTTTTGATTGGAGATTAAATATGTATCACTTTACGGATGGCGGTCTCCGTAATGTGTGGCTGGTCAATGGATACAAGACCAGCGAAACACCGTATGGCAGCGCCGTATCAATTCAGGATGTGAAAGGGCTCACACGGGCTATCTGCAAGGTGCTGGTGCGCAAAAAATCACACCTGACGGGTGCCGAGTTCAGGTATCTGCGTTTAGCCCTATTGATGTCTCAAAGCGGATTGGGTCGTACGCTCGGACGTACGGAGCAGGCTATTGCGTCCTGGGAAAAAACAGGACACATTCCCAAGTTCGCGGATACGATGATGCGCTTCATATACGCTCGCCATGAGAATGGAGACGAACAGGTAAAGAACATCGTCGAGGCGGTTAACGAGACCGATCGAGACATTCATATCGTAATGCGCGATTCCAAGGCGGGCTGGAGTGGGTCGGAAAGCACAAAGCGGCCCGAGGCGCAGTCCTCGTGTGATAGCGAAGATCTCGTTCCGGTTTAAACATCTTGCTTGATCAAGTTGGCCGAAGATCCAGTTATTCGAAAATTTCGAATAACTGCGGCCTACAGCAAAAGCCACGACACCTCTTTCCGCCTTCAAAACACCGAGCAAATCTGCTCGCATCAATCACTATGATGCAAAAATTCTTGCATCTCTTAGGAATGCGGATATCATTCTGCATCATGACGATTGACGCATTTATTTCCACTGTTGGAGCATTGGCCAGCCTGAAAGCTGGCTACCCTTTCCGCGGCTCCATCGATGACTTGGCCGACGGCGAAACCCTGGCCCTGCAAATGAAAGACGTTGATCCCGACCACGGGGTCAACTGGCGTGGCGTCACCCGAACCTCCTTGACTGGCCGTAAACAGCCAGACTGGCTCAAGGCCGGCGATGTCCTGTTCGTCTCCAAGGGCGCGCGCTTCTATGCCGTCTGCATTGACGAGCCTCCCAGCCCCGCCGTGTGCAGCCCGCACTTCTTCCACCTTGAAGTGGCGGCACGCGCACCACTGCTGCCCGCCTTCCTGGCATGGCAGATCAACCAGCCTCCCTTTCAGCGCCAGCTCCAGCAAGCCGCCGAAGGCAGCAGCCAACTCAGTATCCGGCGCCCAGTGCTGGAGTCGCTCACGCTGTGCCTGCCATCGTTGGCGGACCAACGGCGCATCGTTGCCCTGGCCTCCCTCGCCAGCCAAGAGCGCCATGCCTTCCATCAACTCATGCACAACCGCGAGCACCAGCTTCAGGCACTCGCCGAAGACCTGGCGCACGCGGCGCGGGCCACCCACTGAACACACCAGGGAACTCAAGATCATGAACAGCAGCGCCCGCCAAACCGCCCCCGTCAGCCAGGACGACATCAACGCCGCCGTCTGGGGCGCCTGCGACACCTTCCGTGGCACCGTGGACCCGAGCATCTACAAAGACTTTGTCCTGACCATGCTGTTCCTCAAGTACGTGTCCGATGTCTGGCAAGATCACTACGACACCTACAAGAAACAGTACGGCGACCACCCCGAGCTAATCGAAGAGATGCTCAAGAACGAGCGTTTCGTGCTGCCCGCCAGCGCCAGCTTCCATGTCCTGCATACCCTGCGCCACAGCCCCGGTAACGGCGAACGCATCGACAAGGCCCTGCACGCCATCGAAGAAGCCAACATCACCAAGCTGCGCGACGTGTTCCAGGACATCAGCTTCAACTCCAACAAGCTGGGCGACGAGCAGCAGAAGAACGACATCCTGCGCCACCTGCTGGAAGATTTCGCCAAGCCTGAACTAGACCTGCGCCCCAGCCGCGTCGGCCAACTCGACGTGATCGGCAACGCCTACGAATTCCTCATCAAGAATTTCGCATCCACCAGCGGCAAGAAGGCCGGCGAGTTCTACACCCCGCCCGAGGTGTCCTCCCTCATGGCGCGCCTGATGGCGCCGCAAGAAGGTGACGACATCTGCGACCCCACTTGCGGCTCCGGATCGCTGCTCATGAAGTGCGGCCGCCTGGTCCGCGAAAACACCGGTTCGCGCAAGTACGCGCTCTACGGGCAGGAGGCCATTGGCGGCACCTGGGCCCTGGCGAAGATGAACATGTTCCTGCACGGCGAGGACAACCACCGCATCGAATGGGGCGACACCATCCGCAACCCCAAGCTGCTCGACAGCACCTCCAGCCTCAAGCACTTCGACATCGTGGTCGCCAACCCGCCCTTCAGCCTAGAAAAATGGGGGCACGAGGGGGCCGACACCGACCCGTTCAGCCGCTTCCGCCGAGGCGTGCCACCACGCACCAAGGGCGATTACGCCTTCATCCTTCACATGATCGAGATCATGAAGCCCGGCACCGGCCGCATGGCCGTCGTCGTGCCGCACGGCGTGCTGTTCCGTGGCGCGGCCGAGGGGCGCATCCGCCGGAAGCTGATCGAGGAAAACCTGCTCGACGTGGTGATCGGCCTGCCAGAAAAACTCTTCTACGGCACCGGCATCCCCGCCGCCGTGCTGGTGTTCCGCAAGAACAAGGCCGACGACAAGGTGCTGTTCATCGACGCCAGCCGCGACTTTGAGGCCGGCAAGAACCAGAACATGCTGCGCGAGGCCGACCTGCGGCGCATCCTGTCCACCGCCACCGCGCGGCAAAGCGTGGACAAATACGCCTACCTCGCCACGCCGGCCGAGATCGCCGAGAACGACTTCAACCTCAACATTCCGCGCTACGTCGACACCTTCGAGGAAGAGGCCGAGATCGACCTGATGGCCGTGCGCCGCGAGCGCGAGCAACTCAAGGCCGAGTTGGCCGGGCTGGAGGCACAAATGGCTGTGTACCTGAAGGAGCTGGGCTATGAATAAGCCCCGTAAGCCGGCCGTTACACAACGCCCACAATCAGCCATTGAGTCTGGACAAACCAGAGGCTCCGAGTTCCTGCTCTATGAAACCGAGGACGGCCGCACCCGGGTGGAATGTCGGTTCGTGGACGACTCGCTGTGGCTTTCCCAGGCCCTGATGACCGAGCTGTTCCAGACCAGCAAGCAGAACATCAGCCTCCACGTCAAGAACGTGCTCGCCGAGGGCGAACTGCAGACGGCGGCAACCGTCAAGGATTACTTGACAGTTCAAACCGAAGGCTCCCGGCAGGTGCGCCGGAAGGTTCGGCTCTACAACCTCGACATGATTCTGGCTGTCGGCTACCGGGTGAAGTCTCCCCGTGGCACGCAGTTTCGCCGCTGGGCCACCGAACGCCTTGCGGAATACCTGCTCAAGGGCTTCACGCTGGACGACGAGCGCCTGAAGAATCCGCCAGTGGGTGACTCGGCGCTACCCGACCGCTTCGGCGAGTTGCTGGCGCGCATCCGCGACATCCGCGCCAGCGAACGCCGCATGTATCTGCGCGTGCGCGAAATCTTCGCCCTGGCCGCCGACTACACCCCTACCCTGCCGGAAACCACGGCCTTCTTCCGCATCATCCAGAACAAGCTGCACTACGCCGTGTCCGGCCAGACGGCGGCCGAGATCATCCGCAACCGCGCCGACCACACCCGGCCCGACATGGGCCTCACCAGCACCCGCAAGGGCCAGGTTCAGAAAGCCGATGTCAGCGTGGCCAAGAACTACCTGACCGAGGCCGAAATCACCGAACTCAATCGCATCGTCA
>DASTNK010000078.1:0-32852 GCA_035720945.1 Burkholderiaceae bacterium | reverse complement strand
GCGGCGTTGCGAATCCTCGCGATGGCCATTGCTATCGCGGCGATGTGGTGTTCTGAAGCCAGTCTATGCCGGTTTCCCCGTGGCCTTGCAGCCATTCGTTGGCTTTCTGGAAGTGTCCGCAACCGATGAACGGGCGGGGCGGGCGCAGTGCCGACAAAGGGGAAGGGTGATTGGCCTTGAGCACCAGCACCGGCCCTTGCGGCGGATGTTCGCGTAGCAGGGCTTCCTTGGACTGGGCGTGTGAACCCCACAACAGGAAAACCTTGGGGCGCGGCTCGCGCAGCACGCGGGCGACGATGGCGTCGGTGATGGTTTCCCAGCCGCGTTTGGCATGCGAGGCGGGCTTGTGCGCCTCGACCGACAGCGACGTGTTCAGCAACAGCACCCCCTGACGGGCCCAGCGCAGCAGGCTGTTGCGTTGGCGTTCGAACCGGCCTTCGTATTCACGCGCGAGTTCGGCGAACATGTTGCGCAGGCTGGGCGGTGTGGGGCAGGGGTCGGGCACCGAGAACGACATGCCTTGTGCCTGGTTCGGCCCATGATAGGGGTCCTGGCCCAGGATGACCACCTGGACCGCATCGGGGTCGGTTTCCAGCAAGGCGCGAAATGGCCGCAGCGGAAAGATCTCCATGCCGCGCGCGAGTTCGTCATCTAGAAAGCTGGCCAGGTCGTGCAGCGTGCCTTGCGTCTGTTCGTCGTCGAACGCCTGCCGCCAGGTATCGGGCAGCGCCTGGACATGCGCCATCAGGTCGCCCTGGAAGGCGTTCTGGACAACAGGCGCGGAAGGCGATGTCTGCTGGTCGTCGATGCCAGGATTTTCCATGGGCTGTGTATCCGGGAGGGATGGAAAGAGGCGCCGAAGTCAGGTGCTCGAACGAGCTTGTGAGACACGACACTAGGCGGCGGCGCGGGGTTCGTCCGCCATTGTAGCGGCCTGGTTCATGGCGGTTTCAAGCAGTTCGAACACGCGCGGGCCGGCCATCTGCGACGGATTGAAGCGCATGAAGCCGCTCGCGGTCTGTGACAGGCTGAAGACATTGCCTGGCGCCAGCACCAGACCTTGCGCCAGGGCCAATCCGGCCAGGCGGGCGCCGTCGAGCCCGTGTGGCAATCGACACCACAGGAACATGCCGCCGCGCGGCGCGGCCCATGGGGTGATCCCCAGGCGTTCTAGCCGTGTCATGACCGGCGCGGTGGCGTCGGCCAGGCGTTGTCGAAGCGTTTCCACGTGGCGTCGGTATCCGCCACCCTCGAGCAGCGCCTGCACGAGAGATTGCGTCAGGGCGCAGCCCGAGAACGCGGTGGCGATCCGCAGGTCGGCCAGGCTGTCCACCCAGTCCGCTCGCGCGGCGATGTAGCCGCAGCGCGCCGAGGCCGATAGTGTCTTGGAGAAGCTGCCAATCTGGATCACGCGTTCCAGCCCGTCGAACGCCGCGAGGCGTGTCGAGGGTGACGATTCGAAGTCCGAGAAGATGTCATCTTCGATGATGACGAGGTCATGGACTTCGGCGAGTTTCAGGATGCGATGGGCCGCCAGTGGCGACAACGAGGCGCCGGTTGGGTTGTGCAGGGCCGAGTTGGTGATGTAGAGGCGTGGCTGGTGTTCGGCGAGCGTGGCGGCGAACAGTTCCAGGTCGGGCCCGGTGGTGGTGAAGGGCACGCTGACGATGCGCACTTGATGGGCGCGCAACAACGCCAGGAAATTGAAATAGCAGGGGTCGTCCACCAGCACGGTGTCGCCGGGCTCGATCAGGAAGCGGCAGAGCAGGTCTATGGCCTGGGTACCCGAGTCGGTCAGCAGGATCTGGGCAGGTGTGGTGTTCATTCCGCGTTCTTGCAAACGCTGCGCGAGAAGCCGGCGCAATCCCGGCTGCCCCAGCGTGGGGGCGTAGTCGGTCAGCGGCGTGTGTGGCGCGCGCGCGATCCCGCGCAGGGCCCGCCGTATATCGTCTTGCGGCATCCATTCGTTCGGGAGCCAGCCGCAGCCGGGTTTGAGCGCCAGGGTTCCGGAGTCCAGGGACTGGCGCGCCACCCACAGCGGGTCGACTTCGCGATCGAGCCTGGGCCCCAGTTCTGAAAGAGCCAGCGGCGCCAGGTGGCCGGCCACATAGAAGCCTGAACCCCGGCGGGGGTGGATGACGCCTTCGGCCGCCAGCCGCTCGTAGGCTTCGACCACCGTGGACTTGGAAACCCCGGTGTCGGCGGCGAATTGGCGGATGGAGGGTACGCGGGCGCCCGGCGTCAGTTGCCTGAGCGCGATACGACGGCGTATCGCGTCCATGGTCTGTTCGATCCGGGTGGCGCCAGTGACGAGGGTGTTCATCTGTACTGCCTGCGTGACCATAACAGTTCTTGTGAATTGTATTGTACTGTCTCTGGCCTTGCGGTGGCTCACCTGGGACACTCGCTTGGCAAGGAGAACGAACATGAGCGGCATAAGCGGCACGAGCAACCCCAACGGCGTGAACAACATGAGCGGCGCGGGCAGAATGCACATCACGAGTGGCATGACTACGGCTTCGGCCTGGGTGAGTGGTTTCATCGGCATGCTGATATTCAGTGGTTCGCTGCCCGCCACGCGTGTGGCGGTGCAAGGCCTCGACCCGACTTTCGTGACGGTGGCGCGGGCGTCCATCGCGGGCTTGCTGGCCATCGCCCTCCTGGTGGTCCGCAGGGAGGGCATACCCGTGCGGCGCGACCTGATGTCCCTTGTCGTCGTGGCGCTGGGCGTGGTGCTGGGCTTTCCCTTTCTGTCGGCGCTGGCGTTGCAGCACATCACGGCGGCGCAGTCCGTTGTGTTCGTGGGTGTGCTGCCGTTGTCGACCAGCCTGTTCGGGGTGATCCGGGGCGGAGAGCGGCCCCGGTGGGGCTTCTGGCTGTTCGCGGTGCTGGGTGCGGCCGCCGTGGTCGGATACGCGTTCAGTCATCAGGCCCCGTCGTCACGGACAGGCGCTTGGCTGATGTTGGGTGCGATTCTCGTGTGCGGGCTGGGCTATGCCGAGGGGGCGGTCCTGTCACGGCGCCTGGGCGGTCTGGCCGTCATCTGCTGGGCGCTGGTGGTGGCGCTGCCGGTGATGCTGGTGGCGCTTTGGATGGCATGGCCCGCGACGTTCGCCAATGTGCCGCCGCAGGCATGGGTGGGGCTGGGCTACGTGTCGCTTTTCAGCATGCTGATCGGGTTCGTGTTCTGGTACCGCGGCCTGGCCGGTGGCGGCATCGCGACGGTTGGGCAACTGCAGCTTCTGCAGCCATTTTTCGGCTTGCTGCTGGCGGCGACGCTGTTGGGTGAACCCTATACCCTGGCGATGATCGTGGTGATGGTGGTCGCGGCGTTGTGCGTCGCGGGGGCGCGGCGCATGGCGTGACGGCGGTTAGTCGATTCCGTAGCGCTTGGCGCTGAGCTTGCGCTCGAGCAGGCCCACGTAACGCTGCACGATGGTGGACATGGGGTTTGGCAGACCGACGAACGCACAACCCAGGTGGCGGACGGTTTTCCCATTTTCCAGGGTTGATTTCAGGATCCGCACGACGCGCAGTGTGGCAGTGATGGTGCCGGCTTCAGGCAGCACGATCTGGCAGTTTGGGTAGAGGCTACCTTGGTCGGCTTGTAATTGCTTGAGGTTGTCAATGAGCGACACCCCGCCCAGGCTGATGTCTTTCAGATCGAGCGTGATGGCGGTGGCAACCGACCCATTCTGGTCGGTTGGCGTCAGCGTGCAGCGGGCCGGCTGGCTGACGGGAACCTCGACACGATAGGATTCGCGCCGTTGTATGCGTTGCAACGATTTCGGCAGAGCAAGACACAGCGCCGGTTTGCCTTCGTGGTGGCACGGCGAGGCATAGGCACCTGAGAATTTCAGGCCGATGCCATCGAGGGCGGATTCGAAGCGGATATCTTCGGCGTCGGTGGCGCGCTTGTTGAATTGCGCATCGCGCGCGGCATCGATGATGAAAAGGCCCCGGGTCTCGTCCACCTGGAGGATGGCGGTGATGACGGTGAGAGTGCTGCCGCGCAAATGCATGCCGACCAGGGCTTTGCGTTCTTTCAGGGAGCGCAATAGTGATGTGATGGCAAGCCGCCCCGTGATGAGCATAGGGTCGTCGTGGTCATGCAGGAGACCCGGCGTGGCGATGTACATGACGGGATTTTGTAAATCAAAGTAAATGATGTGTCTATGGTAGACAAATCGCCGCGTTTCGTCCACCTGGGTTTGCCCCGACCGGGCATACCCGAAGCGGGTGTTTCATATCAGGGTTGCAATCTGGCCATGGCACATCTTGCCGCGGCCAGATCCCAGGCTGCGCACCCGACGGTCTTGAACACGATGGGGCGGGCCGTGTCCGCGCCATGGGCCAGCGCGTCGGCCAACGCCCGGACGGCCGCCCAGTCTACGCCGGCTAGAATCAGGTCACCGGCCTCCTGGTGCGCGCCGGCGGGGTCGTCGACGTAGAGTTGGCTCGCCTGGACGGTTTCCGGCGAGATTTCCGCGGCGGTGGCCTCAAAGGCGCCTACCCCGATGACCAGGCGCCCCGCCCGCGCAGGCAAGTGGTACACCGGTGTTTTGCTGGTGGTGGTCGTCAGCGCGGCATCGATGTCCGGCGGCGCCTCGGTCGCGGCATGGAACGTGAGTGGGTAGCCGTCGTGCGCGGCGACGAATTCCCGCGCCTTGGCTTGGCTGCGGCCGACGATGCAGAGATCGATGCCCGGATACAACGCGGCGATGGCCTGTACGTGGCCGGATGCCTGTTTGCCGGTGCCGATCAGCGCGATGCGCCGGGGAGGTTTGGCACAGAATGTCTTCAGGCCCAGCATCGAGACGGAGGCCGTGCGCCGCGCCGTGACCGTGGGGCCGTCCAGGACAAACAGTTCCCGGCCTGTCGCGCCATCATAGGCTGTGACGACGCCATGAATGGTGGGCAGGCCGCGTGCGCGGTTTCCCGGCACGACGTTGACGAGTTTGTGGATGGCGACGTCCTCGGCTGTGGCCGGCATGGACAGCATGACGCCGGCGCCGCGCGCCAGCGGCACCACTTGGCGTTCCGGGGCGTCAATGTCGCCGCGCGCGCATTGCGCGCTGGCAGTGGCGATGGCCGTGACCAGTTCCGGAAACGGCAACAGGTTCGCGGTTTCTTCGGCGTTGAAGACGGAAAGTGTTTGGAAGGTTGTCATGGCGTATTCTCCGGGGGGCGCGCGGTCAGTCGGCGTGGCCTTCGTGATTGAGCGCGTGCTGTCCTGGCACGCCCTGCTGGGTGCTGACCCAGATGACCTTCGCGTCGATCTTGCCGCGATTGACGACACGGTGACGCATGCGGCTGTCTATGTAGAAACAGTCTCCAGCCTTCAGGGTGGTGGGCTGGTAATACTCGGTGTGCAGTTCCACCGCGCCCTTCAGCACGTAGACGAATTCTTCGCCGTCGTGGCGGCTCCATCCCTCGTTCTCGGCCAGGGAGTGGGCCTTGATGGTGGTGACGAAAGGCATCATGCGCTTGTGCGACAACTGTGAGCACAGCAGTCTGTGGCGATACAACGGGGTTTCATGGATTTCGCCGCCATCCTGGCGCTCTACGCTGCAGCGTCCGGCGCCCATGTGGGCCCGGGCCGGCGCGAATAGCTCCGCCACGTCCAGCCCCAAGCCGTCCGCCAGCTTGAGCAGTACGTCGTAAGTGGGCGACATCAGGCCGTTCTCGATCTTGGAAAGCGTGGAGGCGGCCACGCCACTGGCCTTGCCGGTCCTGTCCAGGGTCCAGCCGCGCGACTGCCGCAGCGATCGCAGCCGTTCGGGCAGCGCGGGGGGATTCGAGGTTGAGGGTGTGCGGTTCAAGCGGGGTATCCAGTAGTGTTGTCGGGCCTGCGTGGGTCGAGCGGGCGGCTTGCGCGACGGCCTCCGTCAGAGTGTGACATGCCGCGCATCAGACGATGTTCTTTTCCACGATCGGGCGGTGCTCCAGGATGCGCGCCCATCCCAGGCGCGACAGATCCAGCGTGCGGAATCCGCCCCAGGTCACCAGTTCGGACAGTGCGCGCCCCACAGCGGGCGATTGTTGCATGCCGTGGCCGCTGAAGCCATTGGCGAACAGCATGTTGTCGATGTCGGGGTGGGCGCCGATGATGACGTTGTGGTCGACGGTGTTCATGTCGTAATGGCCCGCCCAGGCATTGAGTCGGCGCAAGGCCTCGAAGGCCGGAACGCGTTGTGCCAGAAGCGGCCAGAGGACGTCTTCGAAGACTTCATGCTGGACGTCGAAATCGAAGCATTCGGGATCATGCGCCTCGTCGGGCGAGATGCCGCCAATGAACCCGTTGCCCTCTGGCCGGAAGTAGGCGCCACTTGGGTCGATGACCATCGGGCAGTCGGGCAGGGGGGCGGGGCATTGGAAGTGGAATACGCAGCGCTTGCGCGCCTCCACGGGTAGCGCGATGCCGGCGAGCCGGGCCAGTGCGGGGGCGCCGGTGCCGGCGGTGTTGATGAGTGTGCCGCAATCGAGATGGGTGCCATCGGACAGGGTCACGCCGACGATGCGTCGACCCTCGTGCCGCACGCCCGTCACCGTGTTCTCGATATATCGGGCACCTTGCGCGATGGCTTTCCTGCGCAGGCCCTGCATCATGCCATAAGCATCCAGCCAGCCTTCGCCGGACAGACCCAGGGAGCCGGCGGCCAGGTCCGAAGTGTTGAGCCAGGGGTAGCGTTGCGTGAGCTGGGTGGGATTCAGCAGAGCCACATCGACACCCAGATCCTTCTGGGTGGCATGGTTCTCGCGAAGCACATTCATGCCTGCGGAGGTGGCCAGGAACAGGTATCCGGCTTCGTGAAAGGCGGCGTCCGGTTCGATGCCATCCACAGCCATCGTGGCGCCGAAACCGCGCAGGAATTGTGTGCCGAATTGCGACATCCGGATGTTCTCCGGCGTGGAGAACTGATGTCGTATCGAGGCGGCCGAGAGGGTGGTGGCGCAGTGTTGATAAGTGAAGTCCTTCTCGACGACCAGCACCTTGCCGTTGAAGTCGGGGTTCGCCGTCAGGAAATAGGCCGCGGCGCTGCCGGCGGCCGCGCCGCCCGCGATGATCACGTCATAAGTATCGAAAGGCATGTTTGCGCGGTGCTCCGGTTTGTTTGCGGTTCATGCGATGCCCCCATTGTTGTTGGGCGGTGGCCAGGCTTCCATAGGTGATTTCCCTTTTGATAATAAATTTTCGTATAGGAATTATTATGCTATTCTGCGATGAGACTCATCTGAACAGGGCCAGCGGCAAGCAGGCGTTCCGTACCGGGGATGCGTGCGGCGCGGCGGCGTGTTCAGCATATCCCGTGACAATCAAAAATTCATTGCGAGCAGAAGAGACATGACTACTTCGGAATTGCTGGAAGGCCTGGGTGTGGCCCCTTCAAGGTTGCAGGGCGGCACGCTTGCCGTCCATTCCCCGATCGATGGCGCGGAAATCGCGCGCTTGCGCGAGCATGCGCGCGACGACACGATCGCAGCCATTGGCGAAGCCAAAAACGCCTTCCTGGCCTGGAGGACGGTTCCGGCGCCCCGGCGGGGCGAATTGATCCGCCTCTTCGGCCATGAGCTGCGCGCCAGCAAGGCGGCATTGGGTCGGCTGGTGTCGATCGAGGCCGGCAAGATCCTGGCTGAGGGCATGGGCGAGGTCCAGGAAATGATCGACATCTGTGACTTCGCGCTCGGCCTTTCCCGCCAGTTGTACGGCCTGACCATCGCTTCCGAACGACCGGGCCATCGCATGATGGAGACCTGGCATCCGCTGGGGGTGGTGGGCGTCATTTCGGCGTTCAATTTCCCCGTCGCGGTGTGGTCCTGGAATACGGCGCTGGCCATCGTGTGTGGAAACGCGGTGGTGTGGAAGCCATCGGAAAAAACGCCGTTGACCGCGCTGGCGTGCCAGGCGCTGTTCGAGCGCGCGCTGGCGAAGTTCGGCGATGCGCCGCAGGGCTTGTCGCAGGTACTGATTGGCGGGCGCGACGTGGGCGAGGCGCTGGTCGACGACGAGCGCGTGGCGCTGCTGTCGGCGACTGGCTCGACGCGCATGGGGCGCCAGGTGGGGCCGCGCGTGGCGGCGCGGTTTGGGCGGTCGTTGCTGGAACTGGGGGGCAACAATGCCATCATTGTCGGGGCTTCGGCAGATCTTGGCCTGGCGGTGCGCGGCATCTTGTTCGGTGCCATCGGCACGGCGGGGCAGCGTTGCACGACGACGCGGCGATTGATCGTCCATGAAAGCGTGGCGGACGATCTGGTGGCGCGTCTAAAGACGGCGTATGCCAGCGCGCGCGTGGGAAATCCCCTGGAGCCCGATACGCTGGTGGGGCCGCTGATCGACGTGGCGGCGTTCGAAGCCATGCAAAAGGCGCTGGCGCTGGCGCGCGAGCAGGGAGGAAATGTCTTCGGTGGCGAGCGCATGCTGGCCGCGGAGTTTCCCGCCGCGCGGTATGTGTCGCCGGCGCTGGTTGAAATGCCGGGGCAGACGGACGTGGTGTGTCAGGAGACGTTCGCGCCGATTCTGTATGTGATGCGCTATCGGGATTTCGACGAGGCGTTGCGTTTGCAGAACGCGGTGCCGCAGGGCCTGTCGTCGGCGGTGTTCACGATGGATCTCCGTGAGGCGGAGACGTTCCTGTCGGTGTCAGGTTCGGACTGCGGGATCGCGAACGTGAACATCGGTACGTCCGGGGCCGAGATCGGCGGGGCGTTCGGGGGCGAGAAGGAAACCGGCGGCGGACGGGAATCCGGGTCGGATGCCTGGAAGACTTATATGCGACGGGCGACGAATACGGTCAATTATTCACGGGAGTTGCCGCTGGCGCAGGGGATTCAGTTTGGCTGACACTCCCCTCATGGCGGGGCGTGGGGCTATTCCAGCGCCTTGATCATGTCCTCGATGACTTTCTTGGCGTCGCCGAAGACCATCATGGTCTTGTCCATGTAGAAGAGCTCGTTGTCGAGGCCGGCGTAGCCGGCGGCCATGGTGCGCTTGTTCACGATGACGGTGCGGGCCTTGTAGGCTTCGAGGATAGGCATGCCCGCGATGGGGGATTTCGGGTCGTTCTTGGCGGCGGGGTTGACGACGTCGTTGGCGCCCAGGACGAGCACGACGTCGGTCTGGGGGAATTCGCCGTTGATATCCTCCATTTCGAAGACCTGGTCGTAGGGGACGTCGGCTTCGGCCAGGAGGACGTTCATGTGGCCCGGCATGCGGCCTGCCACGGGGTGGATGGCGTATTTGATGGTGACGCCGGCGATCGAGAGTTTTTCAGTGAGCTCTTTCAGGGCGTGCTGGGCGCGCGCGACGGCCAGGCCATAGCCGGGAACGATGGTGACGGTCTCGGCGTTGGACATGAGGAACGCGGCGTCTTCGGGGCTGCCAGACTTTACGTTGCGTTGTGCGTGCTCGCCGGTTTGCGCCGCCCCGCCTTCATTGCCGAAGCCACCGAGGATGACGTTGAAGAACGAGCGGTTCATGGCCTTGCACATGATGTAGGACAGGATCGCGCCCGATGAGCCCACCAGCGAACCCGCGATGATGAGCATGGGGTTGTTCAGCGAGAACCCGATGCCGGCCGCGGCCCACCCCGAATAGCTGTTGAGCATGGAGATGACGACCGGCATGTCGGCGCCGCCGATGGGGATGATGATGAGCACGCCCAGGGCGAAGGCGAGCAGCAGCATGATGACGTAGGGCAGCCACGATTGGGTGGCGATAAAGCCGGCGCCGAAGGCCAGCATGACGATGACGAGCACCAGGTTGAGCAGGTGCTGGCCCTGGAACACCACGGGCGCGCCCTTGAACAGGCGGAACTTGTAGGTGCCCGACAGCTTGCCGAAGGCGATGACAGAGCCGGAGAAGGTGATGGCGCCGATGAACGTGCCGATGACGAGTTCGAACCGGTTGCCGGTGGGCAGCGGCTGGCCGGGCAGGGCGATGTTGAAGGCGTGGGGTTCGGAGATGACGGCGATGGCGATGGCGACCGCCGCCAGGCCGATCATGCTGTGCATGAAGGCGATGAGCTCGGGCATTTTGGTCATTTCGACCCGCTTGGCCAGGAAGGTGCCGAACGTGCCGCCAATGAGCAGCCCCAGGATGATCCAACCCAGGCCGATAACAGCGGTGCCCTGGGTGGCCAGCCCGACGATGAGGGCCGCGGTGGTGAGCACGGCGATGGCCATGCCGACCATGCCGAACGCATTGCCGCGCCGGGAGGTGGTGGGGCTCGACAGGCCCTTCAGGGCCTGGATGAAACAGACCGAGGCGATCAGGTAGAGCAGGGTGACCAGATTGGTGGAGATCATGCCCGGCCCCCCGTCTTGCGGTCTTTCTTCTTGAACATTTCCAGCATGCGGCGCGTGACCAGGAAGCCGCCGAAGACATTGACGGCCGCCAGCGCCACCGCGAACACACCCATGAAGCGGCCCAGGTAGCCGTCGGTGAGGCCGGCCGCCAGCATGGCGCCGACGATGACGATGGCCGAGATGGCATTGGTGACGGCCATGAGCGGGGTGTGCAGGGCCGGTGTGACGTTCCAGACCACGTGGTAGCCCACGTAGACGGCCAGCACGAAGATGATGAAATTGATCAGGGTGGGGTTCACGGCTTCCATCAGGCGCTCCTCAGTACCTTGCCACCGGCGCAGACCAGGCAGGCGGTGACGATTTCGTCGTCTTGCGGAATGGCCAGCCCGCCATCGGGGCTGATGATCAGTTTCAGGAAATCCTGCACATTGCGGGCGTACAAGGCCGACGCATCGGTGGGCACCAGCGCGGGCAGGTTGCTGTGGCCCACCAGGATGACGCCGTGCTTTTCGACGACTTTGTCTTTTTCGGACAAGGGGCAGTTGCCGCCGCGCTCGACGGCGAGATCGACGATGACCGAGCCGGGCTTCATGCTCTTGACCGTGTCTTCGGTGATGAGCACCGGCGCCGGGCGCCCGGGTATGAGGGCGGTGCTGATGACGATGTCGGCCTGGCGGCAGCGTTCGGCCACGAGCACCGCCTGGCGCGCCATCCAGGCGGCGGGCATGGGCCGCGCATAGCCGCCCACCCCTTGCGCGATGTCGCGTTCTTCGTCGGTTTCAAAGGGGACGTCGATGAATTTCGCGCCCAGGGATTCGATCTGCTCCTTGGCGGCCGGCCGGACGTCGGACGCCTCGACCATGGCGCCCAGGCGCCGCGCGGTGGCGATGGCCTGCAGCCCGGCCACCCCGGCTCCCAGAATGACCACACGGCCCGCCTTGAGCGTGCCGGCGGCGGTCATCATCATGGGTAACAGACGCTGGTAATGGTTGGCAGCCAGCAGCACAGCCTTGTAGCCCGCCAGATTGGCTTGCGAGGACAGCACGTCCAGGCTTTGCGCGCGCGTGATGCGCGGGGCGGCTTCCAGGGCGAACGCCGAGATACCCGCGGCGGCGAAGGCTTCAAGGCCTTCGCGGTTGAATGGATCGAGCATGCCGACGAGCGTGGCGCCGGGTTTCATGCGGCCGAGTTCGCTGCTGTCGGGTGAGCGTACCTTGAGCACCAGGTCGCAAGACAGTGCGCGGGACCCATCGCCGAGTTCGGCGCCGGCGTCCGTGAAGGCTTGGTCGGGATAGCGGGCCGCCTCGCCGGCGCCTTGTTCGATGACGAGGGTGTGCCCGGCCTTGACGTACTTCTTGACGGTCTCGGGCGTGGCGGCGACGCGCGTTTCACCTATAAGGCTTTCGCGCGGGATCCCTATCAGCATGGCGCTCCTCCGTGCCGGTGTTTTTTTTGGTGCGATCACTATACATGAAGTTACCGGGCCCGGTGTGTGGGTGTGCGATGATGGCCGACATCAGCGCGGATGGCTGGGCACGGCAAGATTCGTCAATTTTTTCTTCCAGTCGCCATCTGGGCGGTACACTCGAATTCCAATAACCAAGGAGCGTCTATCATGGGACTTCTCGATTCTGTCATGTCCGCGGTGGGGGGCAACGCAAATTCCGGGCAGGCGGCCAGTCTGCTGCCGGCGCTGGTCGCGGAAATCAACAATTACCCAGGGGGGCTGCAGGGCCTGGTGCAGAAATTCCAGGCGGGTGGCCTGGGTGACGTCGTATCGTCATGGGTCGGAACCGGGGCCAACCAGTCCGTGTCCAGTGACCAGGTGCAGTCGGTCCTGGGTGACGATGTCGTCAATAATCTGGCGCAGAGCACGAACCAGGACAAGAGCTCGGTGCTGGCCGGACTGAGCTCGCTGTTGCCTCATGTGGTGGATCAGGCCACGCCCAACGGCTCAGTGCCCGACGGGCAAAGCCTGGATGCGTCGTCGCTCATGGGGGCGGTGTCTGGCTTGCTGGGCAAGCTGTAGCCACGTGGCGTTTCCGGCCCGGCCGTCTCACGGCCGTTTGGCCTTCTCCGTATTGCGGGGCCGCCGTCAGGCGGCCATCCTCCCTCCCGGGACGGTGCCGTTCCCCGTTTTTCCATTTGATGAAAACCGACATTTTGTCAGGCCCGGGGCATGAAATCGTCCGGGAATTTCCATACAGCCATAAGACTTGGGTTAGCATTCGACGTGTCGGTTACCTGAGACGCTCCTGCGTCGCGAGCCGGCTGAAGTCGTTTCCGGAGTCTGAGACAGCACATGAAAGTTTGGTTCAAGCGAATTTTGATCGCGATCGTCGTACTGGTGATCGCCACATTGGTCGGGATAGCCATCTTCCTGCTGACCTTTGATCCGAACGCGTACAAAGCCAAGCTCGAGCGCCTCGTCTATAGCCGTTACCACCGTACCCTGGCCATCAAGGGGCCGCTGGAACTGTCTCTCTTTCCCCGTATCGGCCTGTCGGTCCATGATGTGTCGCTGTCGGACGTCAACAGCGACGACACCTTCGCTTCGATAGACAGTGCGCGTTTCGCGGTGGCGATATGGCCGTTGATTTCAAATCGGCTGGTCGTCGACCATGTCGCCGTATCGGGTTTCAAGGCCTGGATTGCCCGCGACAAGCACCGCCGTTTCAATTTTGACGACTTGCTCGGGAGCCGACCGCCGTATGCCGCGAGCCAATCCGCTCCCAAGATGGGGGCTGTCGCCCATGCCACGCCCATCGCCCTGGCGGGCGGGGCCGCGCAGCAGCTCGTGTCGCTGCCTGCCGCGATCGCCGATCGTCATGCCGCGCGCACCGATTTCCAGATCGACATCGCCGGGCTGGATCTCAAGGGGGGGGAGATCCACTATTTCGACGCCGTCACCGGGACATCCGCGCGGGTTCAGCACCTGGATGTGAACACGGGGCGCGTGACGTTCGGCCAGCCGTTCGATGTGGCGCTCAAAGGCAAACTCATCGGCGACTATCCGGTGGCCAAGGCCGACATTCAAGGCCAGGCGGTGGTGACGTTCAATCCCGAGGCCAGGACCTACTCGGCGCAGAAGCTGAATCTCCAGCTCAAGGGGCTGTTGGGGTCTCTGGATGCGAAGTCCGCGACCCTGCAAGGCAATCTCGCTTATGACGCGTACTCGCGGATGCTCGACGTCAGCAACATCGAGTTGTCCGTGCAAGGGAACGTGCACCCAAGCAAGCTGGGCGTGCCGCAGATCAAGAATCTCGACGTTCGGCTGGCCGTGCCGCGGCTCCGCGTGGATCGCAGCCGCTGGGAATTCCAGGTACAGAAGCTGGCGCTGCGCGCCAAGGGTAATCTGCCGGATCGCGCTTTCGACGTGGCGTTCGACGCCCCCAGCCTTTCCATTTCCCCGGATTCCGCCAAGGGCGAGCCCGTGGCGGGCACGGTCAAGCTGACCAGTGACAACGAGGTGTTGGGGGTCGCGCTGGGATTGGCCGGAATCGACGGCAACGCGTACAACCTGAGCTTCAAGGAGCTCAAGGTCGACAGCGGCCTCAAGCAGGGTGACCGCCTGGTGCAGTTGAATCTGTCATCGCCGGGAAGCTGGAATTTCCTGTCTGAGCAAGGCGGCCTGTCGGCCATCAAGGGTGACATGAAGATCCAGGATGCCGCGTTGCCAGGTGGCAGCTTTGATTTCCCCATGATTGGCAGCCTCAGCGCCGATCTGGCCAAGGATCAGATCGTCAGCGAGATCGACGCCGTTCTGAACGGCAGTAAACTGGATTTCAAGCTCAAGGCCACGCACCTGAATGATCCGGCCGTGGCTTTCGATTTGAACGCCGACTCTCTGGATTTCAACAAGCTCTTCCCGCCCGTTACCGGCAAGCCGGACGCCAAACCGACGGCCGCGCCAGGCAAACCGGCGGCCAAGAAGGCGGCACCCTCGACGTCCGGGAAAGCGGGGCCGGCGACGCAAGCGGCCCCTGCCCCATCCGAGCCGATCGACCTGAAGTTCCTCGATTCGGCCAATGTCACGGGCACCATCAAGATCGGCGACCTGAAGGTCGGCCAGTTCGAGGCGAAGAAGTTCAGCGCCGCTGTGCGCGCCGCCAAAGGCACGCTCGACGTGACCCGGGTCACGGCCGATCTTTACCAGGGCACGCTCACCGGTGGATTCACCGCCACCTCGAATGGCGATCTGGCGACCAAGGCGTCGCTGCGCAATGTATCGGTGTTGCCGATGTTGCTTGCGCTGGGCCAGCCTGGTCGGCTATCAGGGCTGGGTTCACTGAACGTCGATCTGCGTACGACGGGAACCACGGCCGATGCCTGTGTCGCGGGCTTGACGGGCACGGTCAAGGCGCAGGTACACGATGGGGCCATCACCGGCATCAACGTGGCTCAGACACTACGGGAAGTCAGCCAGGCGGTGAAGAACGTGCTCAATGGCCAGACATCCAGCCTTGCCACGACTTTCGACGCCGCGCGCAAGACCGACTTCACCTCGCTGGACGCGAGCCTGGTGTTCAGTCAGGGACAGGGCACGCTCAAGAACCTGTCCATCATGGCGCCGATGCTGCGCATCACCGAGGGCGAGCCCTCGTCCATCGATCTGGTCAACAAGCAGTTGGATATCATGGTGAAGGCTCGGGTCGTGGGCTCGGCGAAGGGGCAGGGTGGCCTCGAGGAACTGGAAGGGGTGACCGTGCCGGTGCGCATCGCGGGGCCGTTCAGCAAGCCAGGTTACCAGGTGCAGTGGAAGGAAATCGGCAGCCACGCGGTCAAGCAGGCCGTGCAACGGGGGTTGCTTGATCTGCTGTCCAAGGGCGTCGGGGGAGGGCCGGCGCCAGCGGCGTCCCCGGCCTCTCCTGAATCGAAACCCGCTCCCAGACCCGAACCGTCGAGCACGGTCAAGAGCATTGGCAACGCCCTCAAAGGACTCCTAGGAAAATGAAACCCAACGACATGTATTTCCCCATTGCCGCTTGTGCTGGCTGCGACCATCCGGATGCGGCGGATTACGACAAGCGCTGGCTGGTCGTCGACGAGAACGGGCGGCTGGTCACGCGGGACGAGTTTCCTCTACTGGGTGAGATCGCGCCCGCCATCCGTTTCGGCTATTTGGCCATCAAGGCGCCCGGCATGCTGCGCATGGATATTCCGCTCGACGTCATCGAAGACGACGATAGTGTGCGCCGGGTGGCCACCATCGGCACACAGAAGGTCGATGTGGTGGACGAGGGGGATCTGGCAGCCACCTGGCTGACGAACTACCTGAAGGCGCCGTGCCGCCTGATGAAGGTGCACCCCGATGCGGGCAAGGTGGACTGGCCGGTGTTGTAGCCGGCGCGCGGCCTTCGTTCGCCGCCGCTGATCAATGCGCTGGTTGGTCCGGGCATTGAAACCCGGATGAACCAGACAGCACACGCGTCATTCCTGCTCGCCCGCTTCGCGTAGGGCCTTGGCTTTGCTGTGCAGCCAGCGCTCCACCGACGGAAACACGAATTTTCCGACGTCGCCGCCCAGTATCGCGATTTCGCGCACGATGGTGCCCGAGATGAATTGGTACTGATCCGAGGGTGTCATGAACAGGGTTTCGACTTCGGGCAGCAGATGGCGGTTCATGCCCGCCATCTGGAACTCGTATTCGAAGTCGGACACCGCGCGCAAGCCGCGCACGATGACGCGGCCGTTCTGCTCGCGCACGAAATCCTTCAACAGGCCCGCAAAGCTTTTCACCTCGACGTTGGGGTAGTGACCCAGGACTTCGCGGGCGATTTCCACGCGTTCCTCGACGGAGAAAAAGGGCTTCTTGTTGCGGCTGTGGGCCACGCCCACGACGAGGTGGTCGAACAGGCTGGCCGCGCGACGCACCAGGTCTTCGTGGCCCCGGGTGAGCGGGTCGAATGTTCCAGGGTAGACGGCAATGATCATTCTGGCTCCGGTTGTTGGGAGGGCTCCGAGGCATGATGCCCTGATTGGTCGCCGGGTTGAGTGGATTCCGATGTGGAATTATTCCCGGTTTTTTGCGATGCAGCAAATCGCAACAGATGGAAATGCACCGCTCCGGCCTTGCCCTGTCGGACGATTTCAAAGGCGAGGGGCGGGGCAACCGGTGTTTCCGATTCCACATACAGCAGCGCGTCGGGCGCCATCAGTGCGGGCAATGCGGGCCACAGTTTGTCGAGCCAGTCCAGCCCGAAAGGGGGGTCGAGCAACACGAGGTCGAACGGTGAGGCGTTGAGCCGCGCCAGAACGGTTCGGGCGTCGCCGGCGTGGATGCGCACCTGGCTCGCGCCCAGCCGGGTGCGCAACTGGCGCAGGGCGGCCACCGCCTCGGGATTGGCCTCGACCATTTGCACGTGCGCCGCGCCACGGGAGGCCGCCTCGAACCCCAGGGCGCCCGTGCCCGCGAACAGGTCCAGGACACGCTTGTCGGAAAACCCGCCGCCCCAGAAATGATGCAACCAGTTGTAAAGAGTTTCGCGGACGCGATCCGGCGTGGGCCGCAGGCCCTCGGCGTCGACCACGGGTATGGGCGTGCGGCGGTAATCACCGCCTACAATACGGAGTAAATGCTTTTTCATGGCAAGACGGGGGTTACGGCTGTTTCGACCCAGGCCTCGGCCCTGGTCTGCCTCTTCGAAGAATTAGTGTAAAGCCTAGAGTTTATGTTCAGTTTCCTGAAAAAAAAGAATGTGCCGCGTCCGGGCGGGGAAGACCAGGCGGCTGACCCGGCCGCGCCGGGTGCTCCGACTGGTGATGACGCCGCTGCCGGAACGCGCGCAGCGGAGTCCGATAGCAGCGGTTCGGAACATGCCCGTGCCCCTTCCGAAGACACTGCTGCACCTGAGTTGTCCGGTGCCCACGCGGCTGCGGATGGCTCCACAGGATCCGTCTCCGACGCGCACGACATGGCGTTGTCTCAACCGGTTGTGCCGCCAGAGACGAGCGCGGCCGTGGCCGCCCCTGCCGCCGGTAAATCCTGGCTGTCACGATTGCGCAGCGGCCTGTCACGCACCGGCCAGAGCATCGGTGGTTTGTTCGTGGGCGTCAAGGTTGATGAAGCCCTCTTTGAAGAGCTCGAGACCGCGCTGATCATGGCCGATGCCGGCGTGGCCGCCACCGAGCAGTTGCTGACGGCACTGCGCGCGCGCGTACGCAAAGAGCGGCTATCCGATGCCTCACAGGTCCGGTTGGCGCTGAGAGACATTCTCGCGGAACACCTCGCCCCTCTGGAGAAGTCTTTCCCGCTGGGCAGCGTTGCGCCGCTGATCGTGATGATCGCGGGTGTCAACGGGGCGGGGAAGACCACGTCGATCGGCAAGCTCGCCAACGCGTTCCAGCGTCAGGGTGCCAGTGTGCTGCTGGCCGCTGGCGACACCTTCCGCGCCGCGGCGCGCGAACAACTCATGGCATGGGGCGCCCGCAACAATGTGACAGTCATCGCCCAGGAGGGCGGGGACCCCGCCGCGGTCGCATTCGATGCCGTCAACGCGGGCAGGGCGCGCGAGGCGGGTGTCGTCATGATCGATACGGCCGGACGCCTGCCCACACAGTTGCATCTCATGGAAGAACTCAAGAAGATACGCCGCGTGATCGGCAAGGCGGACGCGGCCGCGCCCCACGAGGTGTTGCTGGTCATCGATGGCAACACAGGGCAGAACGCCATCTCGCAGATCAAGGCGTTCGATGCCGCCATCAACCTCACCGGACTGGTGGTCACCAAGCTGGATGGCACCGCCAAGGGCGGGGCCCTGGCCGCCGTGGCGGCTGGTAGCCAGGGGGTGCGCCCGGTGCCGGTCTACTGGATAGGCGTGGGCGAGGGGCTGGATGATCTGCAGCCCTTCGTGGCGCGCGAGTTCGCGACGGCGCTGGTGGGAGAAGAGCCCTAGGGACCCTCTGGACCCAATCCACAGCGCCTGCTTTCCGCTCGACTTGTTCAGAGGGCCCCCCACAGGGCTCAGGCCGGCGCCCGATAGCCCAGGCTGGTCGAGATGTCGCGCGCACAGGCCGTGAGCGACCGGGCGATCGAGCCATCCCAGCGCGAATCGAACAACGAGCTCGGCCCCAGGCTGGTGAGCGCGAGGGTGACGCCGCCGGAATGGTCGAACACCGGCACGGAAAACGCATCGATGCCTGGCAGCGGGTTGCCCAGCGTGCGCTCGATTCCCCGGCGTCGGATTTCGGCCAACTGCGCCTCAAACGCGGTCGGATCCACGGGTGGCTGGCCCACGCTGGTGACCACCGCCTGGTCCCCCTCTTCCCGTTCGATGTAGTGCTGCGCGATGCGGGGCGGCAGCCAAGCGGCGAACACACGCCCCGTGGCGGTGTGCAGCATGGACATGACCGTGCCTTTGCGCATGTTGACGTGCACGGGGTAGCTGGCCTCGCAGATGTGGATCATGGTGGGGCCGTGCGAGCCCAGTACCGCGATGGCGAGCGTGTGGCCGATTTCCCCCGCCAACCTGTTCACGCACGGCAGGGCGACGCGCACCGGGTCGAGCCGCTGCAGGCTCACCAGCCCCATTTGCAGCGCGAACGGACCCAGTTCGTAGCGGCCGGTGGTGGCGTCCTGCTGAACCAGTCCCACGCGCACGAAGCTCACCAGATAGGGGTGCGCCTTGGCGGACGCCATGCCGGCCCGCGCCGAGAGATCACGCAGTGTGAGAGCGGTGCCGGCTTCAACCAGGGCGGCCAGCAGCGGAAAGCCTGTTTCCACGGACTGGATGCCGCGGCGACCGTCGTTCTCGAGCGTTCTGGGTTCTGGCATGGGGGCGTGAAGAGGCTGGAGGGGGTGGGTTGGATGGAACGATAGCCGTACTATAACCAACCCCGTGCCGACAGGTGCGCGTTAAAATCGGGCCTGTTCCTTTTCCCGAGCCACACATCATGAGCGACGCCGCCTCGTCCTCCGGCATTCTGCCGGAGTCTTTCGACATATCCCCCGTTTCCGAGATCGTCGCCGAGTTGCGCGCGGGTCGCGTGGTGATTCTGGTCGACGAAGAAGATCGCGAGAACGAGGGCGATCTGGTGCTGGCGGCCGATTACGTCACGCCCGACGCCATCAATTTCATGGTCACACACGCGCGCGGCCTGGTGTGCCTGACCCTCACCGAAGAGCGTTGCCGGCAACTGGGCCTGTCGCTCATGGCGTCCAGCAATGGCTCGCGCTTCGGCACGAATTTCACCTTGTCCATAGAAGCCGCCGAAGGGGTGGGCACCGGGATTTCCGCCGCTGATCGCGCCCGCACCATCCAGGCCGCCGTGGCGCGCGACGCCCGGCCCGCCGACATCGTGCAGCCGGGGCATATTTTCCCGGTGCGGGCCGTGCGCGGTGGCGTGCTGGTGCGGGCCGGTCACACCGAGGCGGGCTGCGACCTGACCCGTCTGGCGGGCCTGACGCCGGCGGCCGTGATCTGCGAGGTGCTCAACCCGGACGGCACCATGGCGCGCCTGCCGGACCTCAAGCTCTTCGCGCAGCGGCACGGCCTGAAAATCGGCACCATCGCCGAGCTCATCCAGTACCGGAGCGAGCACGAATCCATGGTCGAACGCGTGTCGTCGCGCATGGTCCGCACGCCTTGGGGGGAATTCCAGGCGGTGGCCTATCGCGACCTGGCCTCCGGCGCGCCACATCTGGCCTTGGTGCATGGCGACATTTCGCCCGATACCGAGACATTGGTGCGGGTTCACGAACCCACCAGCATGCTCGATGTGTTGTGCGACGATTCTTCCGGCCACAGTTGGGGCGTGTCCAGCGCGCTGAAGGCGATCGCTGCGGTGCCTTCGGGCGTCGTGGTGCTGATGAACTGCCAGGGTTCGGCGGATCTCGTGTTCGGCCAATTCGAGTCCTGGGCCGCGCCGGAACGCTCGGTCGAAGCGCCCAAGTTCGATCTCAAGACGTATGGCATCGGGGCCCAGATCCTGCGCGATCTGAACGTCGGCAAGGCGCGCCTGCTTGCCCGGCCCAGGAAAATGCCCAGCATGGCGGGTTTCTCGCTGACGATTACGGGTTACGATAGCGAACCCACCCCACAACCTTGACGGAGCCACCGACAATGAATCCTTACACCCTGTCGCCCGATCTCAACGGAGAAGGTCTCCACATAGGCGTTGTCCGTGCGCGTTTCAACGAAGACATCGGCTTGGCCGAGCTCGACGCCTGCCTGGCTGAACTGGCTCGCCTGGGGGTCGACGAACGCGATGTCATGGTCGTGTCCGTTCCTGGTGCGCTCGAATTGGGTGTCACGCTGGCGCAAATGGCCGAAACCTTTGAATTCGACGCGCTCATCGCCTTGGGCGCCGTGATCCGCGGTGAAACCTACCACTTCGAGCTCGTCAGCAACGAAAGTGCGTCGGCCATCAGCCGGGTGTCGCTGGAAACCGGCATTCCGGTGGCCAATGGCGTGCTCACCACTGACACCGACGAACAGGCCGAGGTCCGCGCCGCCGACAAGGGGCGTGACTGCGCCGCCGCCGCCGTCGAAATGGCGAACCTGGTCGCCGCGCTCGAGCCCGAATCCGAAGAAGACGACGACGATGACGACGAACTCGACGACGACGAGGACGACGATCAGGCTGAGGAAGGCCACCTTGACCGCAAATAAACCTTCGCGCGGCCCGGCCGCGTCCCGCGCCAACACGCGTAGCGCCCGTCGGCGGGCGCGTGAATTCGCCTTGCAGGGCATCTATTCCTGGCTGCTGCGTGGGGGCGGCATGGCGGAAACCGGCGAAATCGATGCGCACATCCGCGACGACGAGGAATTCTCCGAGGCTGATGCCGAGTGGTACAAAACGCTGCTGCATGGCGTGTTCCGCGAGGCCGAAGGGCTGCGTGAACGTTTCATGCCCTACATAGACCGTCCCCTGGCCGAACTCTCACCCATCGAACACAGCATCCTTCTCATCGGCTGCTACGAACTGGTCTTCCATGTCGAGGTGCCCTATAGGGTCGCCATCAACGAAGCGGTCGAATTGGCCAAATCGTTCGGTGGCACAGACGGGTTCAAATTCGTCAACGGCGTGCTCGACAAAGTGGCCGCCGATGTCCGGTCCGCCGAGGTCGGGGCGGCGTCCAGGCGTTGACACCCGTTCCGGGGGCGCCTTGAGCAGCGAATTCGATCTCATCGCCCGATTCTTTTCGCGCCCCGCGCCACCCGGGTTTCTGGGGGTGGGCGACGATTGCGCGCTGCTGCCGCTGGAACCGGGCATGCGGCTCGCGACCAGCACCGATCTGTTGCTCGAAGGCCGTCATTTCCTGCCTGGCACCGACCCTGGCAATCTCGGGCACAAGGCGCTGGCGGTGAATCTGTCCGATCTGGCCGCGATGGGTGCCAAGCCGCTGGCCTGCGTGCTGGGGTTGTCCGTGCCCAAGGTTGATGAACCCTGGCTGCGGGCGTTTTCCGAAGGGTTTCATTCCCTGGCCGATGAGGCGGGTTGTCCACTTGTGGGCGGAGACACCACTCGCAGCCCATGGGGGGTGGTCATCAGTGTCACCGTCTATGGCCAGGTCGACCCGGCTCGCGCCCTACGCCGTGACGCCGCCCGGGTCGGCGACGACATCTGGATTTCCGGCACGCTGGGGGCGGCCGACATCGCGTTGCGGTTGTTGCAGGGTAAGCTGCCGCTGGATCCGGGCCGGCTGGCGGCGTTGCGCCCCGCGCTGGAACGGCCGCAACCGCCCCTGCGGCTGGCCCAGGCCCTGGCCGGTGTGGCGCATGCCGCCCTGGACATTTCCGATGGTTTGGCGCAAGACCTGGGCCACATTCTGGAGGCCAGCCATTGCGGCGCCGAGCTCGATCTGGCGGCCCTTCCGATCGATCCAGGTCTGGACGGGCTGGATTCGGGCCTGCGTCGGCAAGCGGCTCTGGATGGAGGGGACGTGTACCAGTTGTGTTTCACCGCGCCATCCGACAAACGCGACATCATTGCACGATTGGCGCTGGCGGCGTCGACGCGCGTGACCCGGGTCGGGCGCATCGTCGAACACGCCGGGCTTGCAGTCCAGAGTGCGGATGGGGGGCTTGCCCCTTATCATTCCGCGGGCTTCGACCATTTTTCCTCCTGACGCGAAAAAAAGAAGGCTACCCATCCATGCCCAACGACGATTCCAGGAACCCCCAGGCTTCCCGCCCCGACCCCAATGCCGCCTGGGTCTTCAAAACCCCGTGGCGCATCGCCGCGTTCGGGCTGGGCAGCGGTCTGCTCCGCCCGGGGCCCGGCACCTGGGGAACGCTGCTGGGGTGGCTGCTGTGGTTCTTGATTCTTGGCCGTGTTCCGGACGCCGCCGCGGGCGTCGTATTGCTGGTGGCGTTCATCGCGGGCTGTTGGTGTTGCCACCGCACTGGCCAGGAGCTTGGCATCACCGACTATGGCGGCATGGTCTTGGACGAGATTGTTGCATTCTGGCTCGTGCTCTGGTTGGTTCCGGCCTCGTTCGGCGCGCAATTGCTTGCTTTCATCGTGTTCAGGGTGTTTGATATCCTCAAACCGCCGCCCATCCACTTCTTCGACGCGCACATCAAGAACGGATTCGGTGTCATGTGGGACGATATCGTTGCGGCGGCCTACACGCTGCTGGTGATGGCGGTTCTCATTCGATTGCAGGGGATGCTGTGACCAACTTGATCGCTTCGACGGACCTGGCCCGGGAACTTGGGCAGAAACTGCTGGGGCGCGGCTGGATGCTGGTCTGCGCGGAATCCTGCACCGGCGGGCTGCTCAGCGCGGCGGTGACCGACATCCCCGGGTCCAGCCAGTGGTTCGAGCGCGGGTTCATCACGTACAGCAACGCGGCCAAGATGGCGCACTTGCGCGTCAGCGCCGATACGCTGGAACGCTTCGGCGCGGTCAGCGAAGAAACAGCCATGGAAATGGCGGCGGGTGCGCTCGGTGCGGTGGCCACCGCCAACCTGTCCATCGCCGTGACCGGCATTGCCGGGCCCGACGGCGCCACACCGGGCAAGCCGGTCGGTATGGTGTGTTTCGGGTTTTCGCGTCAGGCGGGCGAGGGCGTGGTCACACGTGCCGCCACCCATATCTTCGAAGGCGATCGTCGGCAAGTGCGCGAGGCCGCGGTCAGGTTCGCGCTGGATGCCGCGGCCAAGTTCATTTGACGATCCGGTTCCTCCGGCGCTTGTGGGGCCCGTTTCTCGCCGCGCGGCGCTGCGCATGGGTCAGGGTAAGCCCGCCCTGGCCGCGTTGATGGCGTCGCGCGTGTCGCGCGCGACGCGGCTGGCGGCCTCGCGCCAATCGTCGTTCTGGCTGGCGTACAGAATCGCGCGGGAGGAGTTGATCATCATTCCCGCGCCCTGGCTGTCGCGGCCGGCGGCCACGGTGGCTGTCACGTCTCCCCCTTGCGCGCCGATGCCAGGTATCAACAATGGCATGTCGCCGATGCGCTGGCGTACCTTGGCGACCTCTTCCGGAAACGTGGCGCCCACCACCAGGGCGCACTGGCCATTCGTGTTCCAGCGGCCAGCCACCAGTTCGGCCACCCGCAGGTACAGGGGCGTGCCGTCGGCCGACTCGATGAACTGCAGATCCGATCCGCCCGGGTTCGACGTGCGGCACAGTACGATGACGCCCTTGTCGGGCCGCGCGAGATAGGGCTCCAACGAGTCGAAACCCATGAAGGGGTTCACGGTCACCGCGTCGGCCTGGTAGCGCTCGAAGGCTTCCCGCGCATATTGTTCCGCCGTGGAGCCGATGTCGCCACGCTTGGCGTCCAGCACAATGGGAAGCCGCGGATGGCGGTCGTGAACATAGCGGCACAGGGCTTCCAACTGGTCTTCGGCGCGGTGCGCGGAAAAATACGCAATCTGCGGCTTGATGCCGCAGACGTAGTCGGCGGTGGCATCGACGATGGCCTTGCAGAATTCGAAGACGGCATCGTCTCGCCCGCGCAGTTCGGTGGGAAAGCGGGCCGGATCCGGATCCAGCCCGACCATCAGCAGTGAATTCGAATTCGTCCAGGATTGGTTCAGTTGTTCAATGAAGGTCATGGGTGCATTCAATGGGGTGTTGAAGGGGATGACGGGGCTGGCCGCAAGGTGGCGTGGCGGTTCCGGATCATGGCGCGTTCGCGTTGGTCAGCAATATGACCAGCCACACGGCCACCGCCAACGCGATCGACAGCATGACTGCGGCGCTGCCCAGGTCCTTGGCCCGTCCTATCATGGGGTGGGGGTCCGTGGTGATGCTGTCCGCCAGCGCTTCCAGCGCGGAGTTCAGCACCTCGACGATCAGCACGAAGACCATGGCGCCCATCAGCAGCAGCACCTGCGTGGGCGTGCGGCCTGCCCAGAAGGCTACCGGCGTGAGAACCACGGCCACCAGCAGTTCCTGGCGGAACGCTGCCTCGTGGCGCAGCGCGGCCCCCAGCCCCTGGACGGAGTACCGCAGGGCGTTGAGCAGCCGTCCTGGGCCACCCTTGCTCTTGTAGGAAGAATGTTGTGGTGTCATGGGCCCTGGAAATGTGATGGCGCGGTACAGGTGACATCGGTCGGCTCGCATGCCGGCCACGCGTTGCCGCAGGGATGCGGCCCCCACGCGGGGGGCGGAAGCGCCGCGCAGGGAAGTACTCAGTTTGTGATTGTAATGAATATGCAGTGACGGAATGTCGTCGGCAGGCCATGGAAGTGGTCGTTGGCGATCGGGCGGCGTGTGACGGCATCGGGCGGGCCGCCGCGACTCACCCTCGGTTCATCGCCCGACCAGATCCGTGGCTGTTGCAAGAGCACGGAGCGCTTGAATCGAGTTCCAGCCGGTCAGTCCGTCTGGGGACCCTGGTTTTCCGCCATGAGTATGGCGATGCCCGTAAGGGCGGAAAGGGGCGGCACGATGAAGCACCACATCTGGAATTCGATGTAGAAGAGCGCCGCGAAGCCACAGCCAAGCGCGAACGCGACCACTGCGATGGTCAGTCTCCGAAGGCGCGCTTTGACTACTTCCGGCGCTTCGTTCGATGCCCCGCGCAAGAGGTTTGCCAGGTCGATCATGATTTGCGTCGTGGTTCCGGTCATGAGCGTGGAGGGCGGCGCGGACCCCAGGTGGATGCGATGGGCGGCATTCTGGATGGCCATGGCGATGATCAGCAGCGCGCCGGTGAGAATCAGCGGCCAGCCGTCGGAGTCGATGAACGAGCCGTAGTGGATGGCACAGGCCGCCCCGGCCGTCAGGAACACGAACTTGAGCACGAGCATCGTCAGCAAGGAGCGCCTGGGCGAGTGCGATATGTGCCGCATTGCATAAAGAACGATGACGATGGTGACGCAGAAGATCGGCAGGGCCAGCAGTTTGGCGATGATACCCGAGCTGCCGTGCGCGATGGCCGCCCCGAGTGTGACGAAGTTGCCGGTGACGTGCGCAGTGAAGAGGCCTTGCAGGGCCAGGAACCCGGCGGTATCGACATAGCCGCCGTTGAAGCTCAGGATGGTCGGCAAGTTCAGTTTCATGTCATTTTCTCCTCAGGTCGAGCCACGCCACAAGCAGGAATCCCCCGACGAGACCAAGATGCTCGAAGAAGGAATTGGCGGCCATGAATCGTTCCTGGCCCAGGGGGAGTTCCCAGAATCGCAAGGCCAGGAAGGTCGCCATCAAGGTGAATGCGCCCAGGGCAAGCGCGCCGAGCCAGCGAAAGAAGCCCGTCAGCACCATCGCTGAGCCGAGCAGTTCCAGCAAGATGACCAGTGCTGCGAAGAGCGGCGCGGGCGACAAGCCGAAGTACGTCATTTCCCCGATGGCGCCGTGGAAATCCATCAGCTTGTCCAGCCCGCCCTGGATGTATGCCGCGCAAAGCCCCAGGTAGGCGATGAGGCACACTACGCCCGAGGCGTGCTGGCTGTCTTCCCCGCCTCCCGGGACAAGCGGACGGCCGCCCGGACTCGCGGCGGATGGTTTTTCCCAGCTCGCCATGATCCTAGACCGCCCAGCAAGAGCAGCCCAGGGCGCCGAAGAAGCCCTGGGTGTCGGACACGGGCGCATCGGGCAGCCACGCCGCCAGATGCCGATGCCCATGCACAGTGCAGGCGTTCGCACAGCCGCAGGCGCCCATATGCCTGTACGACAGTGAGTTGCGGCCCGCCCCCTGTGGTTCACCCCAGGCGGCATAGCCCTTGAAGCGGCGCACCGGCGACCAGTCCGGCATGGCGGGCGGCGGCGCGTTGTCGTCCAGCGTCGCGAAAGCGCCGGCTGCGTAGACGACGCGCCCGCCCACGAGCGTAAGCTCGGACGTGAGGTAGGAAATATCGTCTGCCGGGCAAGAGAAGAAATCCTTATCCGGCACGATGAGGTCGGCGAAGCAGCCTTGCGCGATACGCCCCTTCCTACCTTCCTCGTCGGAGAACCATGCGACGTTTTCCGTCCACATGCGCAGCGCCGTCTCGCGATCCAGACAGTTGCGCTGCGGATATATCCGCATCCCACCCACCGTCTTGCCGGTGATCATCCAGGCAAGCGACACCCAGGGATTGTAGGAGGCCACGCGCGTGGCGTCCGTGCCCGCCGATACCTTCAGGCCTTTCTCCAGCATGCGGGCGATCGGAGGGGTGGCTTCGGCGGCGGCCGCGCCGTAGCGCTCGACGAAGTATTCGCCCTGGTACGCCATGCGATGCTGTACCGCCACGCCGCCGCCCAATGCCGCAATGCGGTCGATGGAGCGTTCGGAGATCGTTTCGGCGTGGTCGAAGAACCAGTTCAGCCCCTGCAGCGGGATGTCCTTGTTCACTTTCTCATAGACGTCCAGCGCACGCGAGATCGTCTCGTCGTAGGTCGCATGCAGCCGCCAGGGCCAGCGGTTCTCGGCCAGGATACGCACCACGCCTTCCAGTTCCCCTTCCATCTCCTGGGACATGTCGGGCCGAGGCTGGCGGAAGTCCTCGAAGTCGGCGGCGGAGAACACCAGCATCTCGCCCGCGCCGTTGTGGCGGAAATAGTCGTCGCCCTGCTTGTACTTGGTGCTGGCCGTCCAGTTGAGGAAGTCTTCCTTTTCCTGTTTGGGTTTCTGCGTGAACAGGTTGTAGGCCAGCCGGACCGTCATCCGACCTTCGTCGGCCAGCTTCTGGATGACTGCATAGTCTTCGGGGTAATTCTGGAAGCCGCCGCCCGCATCAATCACGCCCGTCACGCCCAGGCGGTTCAGTTCCCGCATGAAATGGCGGGTCGAATTGACCTGGTATTCGAACGGCAGCTTGGGCCCCTTGGCCAGGGTCGCATACAGAATGCCGGCGTTCGGCTTGGCGAGCAGCAGCCCCGTCGGGTTCCCGTCTCCGTCGCGCACAATTTGCCCGCCGGGAGGGTCTTGCGAAGCACGGGTGTAGCCCACAGCGCGCAAGGCGGCAGCGTTGAGCAGCGCGCGGTCGTACAGATGCAGCAGGAAGACGGGCGTATCGGGCGCGATGGTGTTGATCTCGTCGAGCGTGGGCAGCCGCTTTTCAACGAACTGCTGCTCGCTGAACCCGCCGATGACACGCACCCACTGCGGCGCGGGCGTCACCGCCACCTGGCGCTTGAGCATGTCCATGGCATCGGCAAGCGACCGTACGCCGTCCCAGCGCAATTCCATGTTGAAGTTCAGGCCGCCTCGCACCACGTGTGTGTGGTTGTCAATGAGGCCGGGCAGCACGGCGCGGCCGCGCAGGTCGATGACTCGGGTGGTTGGGCTGGCCAGCTTCATGACCTCGCCGTCTTCTCCCACCGCCATGAATTTCCCGCCTCGGATGGCCACGGCATCGGCCAGCGGCCGGCGCTTGTCGAGCGTCGTGAAGCGGCCGTTGCGCAGGATGACCTCGGCAGAGGCTTTCTCGTTTGTTTCCGTGTTCATGGCTGATGCTCCTTTGAGGCGGCCGCTCCCGCCACGGCGGCTTGGCGCCCGGGCAGTTGACCCAGGACGTGGTTGGTGGCGTGAGTCTTATCGCACGCGGCAACGAATGCGGTACCGCACATGAGCTGCTTGCCGACCGGAATGACTTGTTCTCCGATCAGCATGCCGAGCAGGCCGATCAGGGCGACCAGCGGTGGCGCGGGCGAGCGGACGTTCAGCACGCTATAGATGACGCCGACCAGCAGGCCGGCGCCGAGGGATATGGCATACATTCTCATGGTTCACCTCGGCTCTCGGTTGCGCTTACTTGGCGGGATTGGGGCCGATGCGTCTGCCGTGCTTCACGCGTTCCGGTGCCTTGTGGACCATCGTGTAGGCGTAGTCCACGCCCATGCCATACGCCCCGGAGTGTTCCTTGACGATGCCCATGACCGCGTCGTAGGTTTCCTTCCTCGCCCAGTCGCGCTGCCACTCCAGCATGACCTGCTGCCACGTCATGGGCACGGCGCCCGCCTGGACCATGCGATCCATGGCGTACTTGTGCGCGTCCACGGAGGTGCCGCCCGATGCGTCGGACACCATGTAGATTTCATAATCACCTTCCAGCATGGCCGACAGTGCGAACGTGGTGTTGCACACCTCCGTCCACAGGCCCGCGACGACCACCTTCTTGCGGCCGTTGGCGGCCAGCGCATCCCGGACATTCTGGTCGTCCCAGGAGTTCATGGACGAGCGCTCCAGGATCTTGTTCTCCGGAAAGACGCTCAGCAGTTCCGGGTAGGTGTTGCCCGAAAACCCGTCCGTTTCCACTGTCGTGATGGTGGCGGGAACATGGAATGCCTTGGCCGCCTTGGCCAGTGCGACGACGTTGTTCTTGAGCGTCTGCCGGTCGATGGACTGCACGCCGAACGCCATTTGTGGCTGCTGGTCGATGAAAATGATCTGGCTGTTTTGAGGCGTGAGAACTTCTAGATACTTCGACATGATGGTTTTCTCCTTCGATGGGGGCAATGCGAGGATGAGTGCAGCAAAGTGTTCCGGCCCGGCACGCCCATGCACCCGGATTCGGATGCATGAGTCAGCCAGGCAAACTGCTAGGCGGCGGCGTCGACGAGCACCAACTCGGCGTCTGCCTGGGCGGTCACCCGTATCACGCCTTCGTCTCTGATTGCCGCGCCATCGCGAGCCTGCAAAGAGACGCCGTTGACGTCCACCTGTCCGGAAGCCGGCACCAGATAGCCGCAGCGGCCGGCGTCGAAGTGGTATTCGACGTGTTCGCCAGCCTTGAGCGTGGCGCCCAGCACGCGCGCATTGGCGCGAATCGGCATAGCGTCTCCGCCGTCCGTCGTTCCGTCGGCCAGCAAGGCGAACCTTCCTGCACGGTTATCCTTCGGGAAAGGGTTCGAGCCCCACGACGGTTGCCCGCCGAGCTTATCGGGCATGATCCAGATCTGGAAAATGCGCGTGACGCCCGGCTCCTGGTTGTATTCGGAGTGCACGATGCCTGTCCCGGCGCTCATGACCTGGACGTCGCCCGCCACAGTCCGCCCTCCATTACCCAGGCTGTCCCGGTGGGTGATGGCGCCCTCGCGCACGTAGGTGATGATTTCCATGTTCGTGTGCGGGTGCATGGGAAATCCCGTCCCGGGGGCGATCGTGTCATCGTTCCATACCCGCAGGGCGCCCCACTGCATGCGCGACGGGTCGTGGTATTCAGCGAAAGAAAAGTGGTGCTTGGTGTCGAGCCAACCGTGGTTGGCGCCTCCGAGGCTTGCCAGTGGACGACGTTCGATCATGGAAATCTCCTGTTTGCTTGAGCATGGGACCCACTATAATCGCCGTTGAATACTATGAGAATGGAATTAATCGAATAACATGCTTTCCAAAATTTTATTAATAAATGGAGGGGCAGGCCCATTCCACGCCATGCGGCCTGCCTGAGTAACGATGAATAATCTGCCCGATCTGGAAGCCTGGGCCATTTTCGCCAAGGTGGCGGAAACCGGCTCTTTCGCGCGCACCGCCGAGGCGCTGACGCTATCCCAGCCCACCGTGTCCAAGGCCGTCTCGCGCCTGGAAAAGCGGATGAAGACCGTGCTGTTCCACCGCACGTCGCGGCGCGTTTCACTCACGGGCAGCGGCGAGGCCGCGCTGGAGCGCGCGTCACGCATCCTCGAGGAAGGGGAAGCGTTGGAGGCGGAAATCGCGGAACAGTCCAGCAGCCTGCGCGGGCCCATCCGGATGACGGTGCCAATGTCTTTTGGCCTGCCGAGGCTGGCGCCGGCGCTTCCGGAATTCATGTCGCGCTATCCCGACGTCACGCTCGACATCAACTTCAACGACGCCCAGGTTGATCTGATTGCCAACCGTTTCGATCTGGCGCTGCGCATTTCCGCGCTTGTCGATTCGAGCCTGTTGGCGCGGCGACTGTGCACGGTGCGTCTTTTGCTGGTCGGTGCGCCGTCCTACTTCGAGCGCCACGGGCGCCCTCGACACCCCCGGGATCTGGCGGATCATCGCGCCCTGCATTACACCTACTCGCACGGTGGTTCGAACTGGCACTTCCGGCATGCCCGCCGCGGCGAGTTCACCCAGGCCATGCCTACGCCGCTGCGTGTCAACAACGCCGAAGCCCTGATACCCGCCTTGCGCACCGGCCTGGGGTTGGCGTTGCAGCCCGAATTCCTGGCCTGGCAGGACCTGGAATCGGGCGCTTTGGAATCCGTGATGGAAGAATGGCGCGTGGACCCGATCGTCCTGCACATCGTCACGCCGCCAGGCCGCAATCGTCCCGCTCGTGTCCAGGCGCTGGTGCGCTACCTGACCGAGCGTTTTTCCAACGAGCCCTGGGCACAGGCCATCGTGCCGGCGTAACGGCCAAAAAAAGCAGAACCGCCGCACAATGGCGGCGGTTCTGCTTTCCGGACTGCGGCGCGCGTCGGCCGAAGCCTGCACGCACCACGGCATTGTGGCCGGCGGCAAGCCGCCGGCCGGCCGGGAAGGGTTCCTTAGAACCCGCCCATGCCACCCATGCCGCCCATGTCGGGCATGGCGGGAGCGGCCGGCTTGTCTTCGACGATTTCGGCCACAGCGGCTTCGGTCGTGAGCAACAGGCTGGCGATCGACGCCGCGTTCTGCAGGGCGGTGCGAGTGACCTTGGTGGGGTCCAGCACGCCTTGTTCGACCAGGTCACCGTACTCGCCGGTGGCGGCGTTGAAGCCGTAGTTGCCCTTGCCGTTGGCCACGTTGTTGACGACCACGCTGGGTTCGTCGCCAGCGTTGGCAACGATGGTGCGCAGCGGCGATTCGATGGCGCGGAGGATCAGCTTGATGCCCGATTCCTGATCCAGGTTGTCACCCTTGACCTTGGCCACGGCGGCCTTGGCACGGATCAGCGCGACACCGCCGCCGGGGACCACGCCTTCTTCGACGGCGGCACGCGTGGCGTGCAGCGCGTCTTCAACGCGGGCCTTCTTTTCCTTCATTTCGGTTTCCGTCGCGGCACCCACGCGGATCACGGCAACACCGCCAGCCAGCTTGGCCACGCGTTCCTGCAGTTTTTCGCGATCGTAGTCGGACGTGGCTTCTTCGATTTGGACGCGGATCTGCTTGACGCGCGCTTCGATCGACTTGCTGTCACCGAAACCGTCGATGATGGTCGTGTTTTCCTTGGCCACTTCGATGCGCTTGGCCTGGCCGAGCTGTTCCAGCGTGGCTTTTTCGAGCGAGCCGCCGGTTTCTTCGGAGATGACCATGCCGCCCGTCAGGATGGCGATGTCTTCCAGCATGGCTTTGCGACGGTCGCCGAAGCCAGGCGCCTTGACAGCCGTGGTCTTCAGGATGCCGCGGATGTTGTTGACGACCAGAGTGGCCAGCGCTTCGCCTTCGACGTCTTCAGCCACGATCAGCAGCGGACGGCTGGACTTGGCGACTTGTTCCAGAATGGGCAGCAGGTCACGGATGTTGCTGATTTTCTTGTCGAAGATCAGGACATACGGATCTTCCAGGACGGCGACTTGCTTGTCCTGGTTGTTGATGAAGTAGGGCGACAGGTAGCCGCGGTCGAATTGCATGCCTTCGACGACGTCCAGTTCGTTTTCCAGCGACTTGCCGTCTTCGACGGTGATGACGCCTTCCTTGCCGACCTTGTCCATCGCGTTGGCGATGATTTCGCCGACGGAGGTGTCGCTGTTGGCCGAGATCGAACCGACCTGGGCGATGGCCTTGCTGGTGGTGCAGGGCTTGGAGAGCTTGTGCAGCTCGTCCACGGCAACGGCGACGGCCTTGTCGATGCCGCGCTTGAGGTCCATGGGGCTGATGCCGGCGGCCACGTATTTCAGGCCTTCTTCGACGATGGCCTGGGCCAGCACCGTTGCCGTCGTGGTGCCGTCACCGGCGTTGTCCGACGTCTTGGAGGCCACTTCCTTGACCAGCTGGGCGCCGATGTTCTCGAACTTGTCCTTCAGTTCGATTTCCTTGGCAACGGACACGCCGTCCTTGGTCACTGTGGGAGCGCCGAAGGAGCGGTCCAGCACCACGTTGCGACCCTTGGGGCCCATGGTGGTCTTGACGGCGTTGGCCAGGATGTTGACGCCGCGCACGATGCGGGCGCGGGCGTCGTCACCAAAATAGACTTGCTTTGCAGCCATGTTGAAATTCCTTGGGTATTTGAACGGAGCAGTGGGTTACTGGATCACGGCGAAGACTTCTTCTTCGCGGATGA
>DASTNK010000077.1:0-53122 GCA_035720945.1 Burkholderiaceae bacterium | reverse complement strand
CAGCCCGCCACGTCGGATTACGGCCGGCTGTCGGTCATGCTCCAGGCGCGTTATGCCATGGAGAAGCTGTTCGACGTGGCGCCCGAGTCGTTCGATCCGCCGCCACGGGTCGTGTCGGCCGTGGTGCGCATGGTGCCGTTGCCGGCATCGGTTGTCGCCCCGCAACACGAGGTGGCATTCGCGGCTGTGGTGGCGCGCGCGTTTTCGCAGCGGCGCAAGATGCTGCGGCGCGCGCTGGGGGATTGGGCGGGCTTGATGGATTGGGACGGCCTGGGCATTCCGGCCACCGCCCGTGCCGAGGAATTGTCGGTGGCGCAGTTCGCCCGCATGGCTGAACGGTTGACCGAGGCTGGCGCGATATAGCGAAATGCGGTGTGGGGCCCGTGCGCAAAACACGGGCCGCTGCGTTTCAGTCTTTGCTTTGTCGTTGGCTGGCTTTCGCCCTATGTGTGTTCAACACGCCTATCAGATCGTCCACATCCCCGGTTTCCGCGAGAAATTCTCGGCTCAGTTTCCCCAGCAGTTCATTCAGGGTTGCGTGTTCTTCGGATGACAGCATGGACAGCATGACGTTTTCCATGGCGTGACCAAGATCGTCACTGGCCGCGCGTATGCGCTTCCCACCGGCGGTCGCCCAGAGCTGGTGGTGGCGGGCGTCATCAGGGTGGATGGAGCGGCGGACCAGTTTAAGACTCACAAGCTGAGTCAGATCCTTGGATAGCAAGGTTTTTTCCACTAGCGTGATCTCACGCAGCCGCGTGGCGGTTATGCCCGGCGTGTCGCAGATGGCCCGCAGCAGACGCAATGAACGCACATCCAGCCCCAGTTCGCGTCGGTAAACCTGATTGGCTCGATGCAGCATGGCGGATTTCACCAGATCGAGTTTGAACGTCAGGTAGCTGGTGAAACCCGGGTCGTGCGAGCCGCTTTCAGTATTGGTCTTGCCCATGGCCCCGTGACTTGTATTTGCAACATGCATTCTAGCTGAAGGGGTGCCTGACGGCGTTTTCCCGGTCGATTCAGGACATTTTGTACTGATCTTCAACGCGATTCCGGTGAGGGGGGTGAGTCACCATCGCTGATGGTGGGCGATTCTTGGGTTAGGGAAATCCATTATCCGCAATTAGTTGAAAAATTCAACTAATGAAGTAATCTACAAAAATTCTAATAAACTGTGCCGACACCTGGATAAATACCGTCAAGCTGCGTCTGGCACCGAACAGGAGCACATCAATGTTGGTTGAAACAGAAATCTCCCGGCTATCCGATGAGATGCGGGGATGGCGTCGTGACATACATCAGCATCCCGAATTGGGTTTCAAAGAACATCGCACGGCGGACAAAGTTGCTGGGTTGTTGGGTTCTTGGGGGATCGAGGTCGAGGCGGGATTCGGTGGTACGACCGCCGTGGTGGGTACGTTGCGTGGCAAGCGTGGCCCGGGACGCTGTTTGGGGCTGCGTGCCGACATGGATGCGTTACCCATGCAAGAGAAAACCGACCTTGAATACCGGTCGGTTCATGACAATGTATTCCATGGTTGTGGTCATGACGGTCATACAGCCATTCTTCTGGGGGTGGCCCGCCATCTCGCCGCGCACGACGATTTCCGTGGAACGGTTCACTTTATTTTTCAACCCGCCGAAGAAACGCTGCGTGGAGGCTCGGAGCTGATACGTCTTGGTTTGTTCGACCGCTATCCTTGTGATGAAATCTACGCCCTGCATAACAACAATTGCATCCCGGCTGGCAAGGTGGGGGTGCGTTGTGGGGCCATTTTGTCGGCATGTGACCTGTTCCGTATTCATATCCGTGGTGTGGGCAGTCATGCCGCCATGCCGCACAAGTCGGTGGATCCGCTATTGGTTGGGTCGTCATTGGTTCAGACACTGCAAAGTGTGGTGAGTCGCAATGTCGATCCGCTGGATACGGCGGTCTTGAGCATATGCCAGTTTCATGCAGGCTCTGCGATCAACGTGATTGCCGATACCGCACAACTTGAAGGCACCGTGCGAACGTTGTCCCGGCAAGCCCAGCAGGTGGTGTTGGATCGCCTGCGCGAGGTTTGCGACGGCGTGGCGGCAACGTACGGTTGTGAAGTCCGGTTCGAGCATCTGTTGTCCTCACCCCCGACGATCAACACCGAGTCGGAAACAGAGATCGTGCGTCAGGCGGCGATTCGAGTCGTGGGCGCCGATAACGTGGTAGAAGCCGCGCCGTTGATGGCGTCGGAGGATTTTGCCTTCATGCTGGAACAGCGCCCTGGTTCTTATTTTTTTCTGGGGCACAACGGCCGCACCTGTCATCACCCAGAATTCGATTTTGACGACGGCAGCTTGTCCACCGGGGCGGAAGTGTTTATGGAAATCGTTCGCCAGCGTCTGGCCTGAGCGTAAATCGAGGAGGAGACTATGAGTGACACAAAAGTTTCGCCGCGTATGATGCGGCGCGTGGTTGTGGCGTCGGTGATAGGCAATGCGCTGGAATGGTTCGATTTCGCCATTTTCGGATTGTTCGCCGTCGTTATTTCTCGTCTGTATTTTCCTGCCCATAGCGACTTTGCGTCATTGCTGCTGACGCTTGCGACGTTCGGAGTAGGCTTTGCCATGAGGCCTTTGGGCGGTGTGTTGCTGGGTCTGTATGGCGATCGGGTTGGACGAAAAAAGGCCTTGTCACTGACGATAGTCCTGATGGCTGTGGGCACGGGAATGATGGGTGTCTTGCCCACCTATCAGGCCATTGGCGTGGCGGCGCCGCTGCTGATGGTGCTGGCCCGCCTGATTCAGGGGTTTTCCACTGGAGGCGAGTTCAGCGGGGCCACCACCATGCTGATTGAATTCGCGCCTGCGCATCGCCGAGGCTTCTATGGTAGTTTCCAGATGTGCTCTCAGGCGTTGGCGTTCTCCTGTGGCGCGCTGTCGGCCTATTTGTTGACTGCGCATCTGACGCCCCAAGCCCTGGATGCCTGGGGTTGGCGCATTCCGTTTCTGTTTGGCATTCTGGTCGGTCCAGTGGGTTGGGTTATACGCGCCCATCTCGACGAATCGCCGGAATTCCTTGCCTATGTGCGCAACCGGCCGCAGGCTGCGCGCGAAAGCATTCGTGCCTCGCTCGCCAATCTTTTCAGAGACCACCCGCGCGAGATGCTGGCCACGCTGTGCATTTGCGTGGTGGGCACCGTCTCCGCGTATGTTTTCGTTTTCTTCATGCCCATATTCGCGAAGAGGCAATTGGGCATGCCTATCGCAGACGTGAATCTGGCGACTTTCGTGGGTACTGCGGTATTGCTGGTGTGCTGCCCTCTGGCTGGATACCTGTCGGATCGATTTGGCCGCAAGGCGGTCTTCCTGCCCGGCATCATTGCCTATGGGATAGCGGGGTACTTTCTTTTTCGTCACTTCGTGCAGTCGCCATCCTTTGAATCCCTGTTGCTTGCCCAGGTGATGATCTCGTTCTTCATGAGTTTCTTCTGGGGGCCGACGCCCATTACCTTGACCGAGGTTTTTCCGGTGGGTGTTCGTTCCACTGGTGCATCAATCACGTATAACGTCGGGGTACTGGTGTTTGGCGGGTTGGCGCCACTATTCAATACCTGGCTGGTGAAGGCCACGGGCAGCAACATGGCGCCCATCTACTATGTGATGGTAAGCGTCGCGATAGGCCTCGTGGGGGTACTGTTGCTGCCGGCCACGTCATCCTCGCGCGCGGTGCGCCCACAGGCCGCTTGAGCTCCTGTGTGGTGTCGCGTGTCGGATCCCCCTAGCCCCGTCGGCCTCTACCCGATAGGGCTGGGTTGCGCTTGGGAATCGTGCTATCCGAAGAACCAATAACAAATCGCTATGGAGGCCAGCACGCCGGCGATGTCGGCGGCCAGCGCGCAACCGACCGCGTGGCGCGCGCGCTGCACACCCACCGCGCCGAAATAGACGGCCAGCACGTAAAACGTGGTTTCCGTGCTCCCCTGCACGGTGGCGGCAAGCAGGGCGGGGAAGCTGTCCACCCCGTAGTGCTTCATGGTTTCGATCAGCATGGCGCGCGCCGCGCTGCCTGAAAACGGCTTCACCAGCGCGGTGGGCAGCGCCGGAATGAAACGGGTGTCCAGGCCCAGCGAGTGCACGCACCAGCGTATGGCGTCGAGCGCGGCGTCCAGGGCGCCGGAGGCCCGCAGGGCGCCGATGGCGCACAGCATGGCGACCAGGTAAGGTAGCAGGTTGCGTGCTATGTCAAAGCCTTCCTTGGCGCCGTCGACGAAGGATTCGTAGACAGGCACCTTTCTGCGCCATCCCACCAGCAGGAAGATCATGATGATGCTGAAGAGCATCAGGTTTCCCATGAGCGATGACAAGGTGCTGATGGCAGCGGATGTCATGGTGGCCAGAGTGGCCATGAAGCCGCCCAGCACGATCGCCACACCGCCCAGCCAGGCCAGCACCACCGGATCGTGCAGCTTGAGTCGCTGCATGAAGGCGACTGTCAGCAAGCCCACCAGCGAAGATGCCGACGTGGCCAGCAGGATGGGCAGGAACACCAGCGTCGGATCGGGTGCGCCCTGTTGCGCGCGATACATGAAGATGGTGACGGGCAGCAGCGTCAGCGATGACGAGTTCAGCACCAGAAAAAGTATCTGGGCGTTGGTGGCCGTCTTGGGGTCCGGGTTGAGCGACTGCAGGGAATGCATGGCGCGCAGCCCGATGGGGGTCGCCGCATTGTCGAGCCCCAGCGCGTTGGCGACGAAATTCAGGGTGATGAGCCCGATGGACGGATGGCCGGCGGGTACGCCTGGCATGAGCCGTCGAAACAACGGCGTCAGCAGGCGTGCCAGGGATTCCACCAGACCCGCCGCTTCGGCGATGCGCAGGAAGCCCAGCCACAGAGTCAGCGTGCCGAACAGCAGGATCATGATCTTGACCGACAGGTCGGCCATGTCGAACAGGCTCAGGACGATGCGCGAGAACACCGCGGGATCGTGCAGCACCACCCAGTGATACAGCCCCGAAATCGAAGCGATCACGAAAAATGCCAGCCAGAGCGTGTTGAGCATAGAAGATGACGGGTTGGGTGGTGGCTGTGCTGGCGCGCGATGCGCCGCGAGGGACAGGCCGGGCGCGGCCCGCTATTGACGGTGGCTTCACCTTGATGGTAATGGTACGTAACTGTGCCCCGTTCGACAAGGGAGATGGGATGAACTGGAATGGCTGGCGTCGTCAATGGCTGACTGAACCCCTCTACCGCATGGCCCGCTCGGCCGTGCCGCGGCTATCGCCCACAGAACAGCAGGCGATCGAGGCGGGCGATGTCTGGTGGGAAGCCCAGTTATTCTCCGGACACCCCGATTGGCAGGCCTTCGGCGCAATCAAGGCATCCGGATTGTCGCCCGAAGAGCAGGTGTTTCTGGACGGCCCGGTGGAAGAGCTGTGCGGCATGCTTGACGATTGGGATATCTCCTGGAGTCGGTACGATCTTCCGCCCGAGGCATGGGCGTTCATGAAGCGGCATAAATTCTTCGGAATGATCATTCCCGTGGAGTATGGCGGCCTGGGTTTCTCGGCACGCGCGCATTCGGAAATCGTGCGTCGTGTGTCGTTGTGCTCGGTCACGGCCGGCGTGACGGTCATGGTGCCCAACTCCCTTGGGCCAGGCGAACTCCTGATGCAGTTCGGCACCGAGGCGCAGCGCGGCCATTGGTTGCCTCGTCTGGCCGACGGACGGGAAATCCCGTGCTTCGGCCTGACCAGCCCGCAGGCCGGATCCGACGCCGCGTCCATGACAGACACGGGCGTGGTCTGCCGGCAGATGGTGGACGGCGTGGACACACTGGGCATACGCCTGAACTGGCGCAAGCGCTACATCACCCTCAGCCCCGTGGCCACGGTGCTGGGGCTGGCATTCAAGTTGTCCGATCCGGATCACCTGATCGGCGATACCTCCGATATCGGCATTTCCGCGGCGCTGGTGCCCACGAACCTCCCTGGCATCTCGATCGGGCGCCGGCATTTGCCGGCATTGCAGGCGTTCCAGAACGGCCCGAACCAGGGCCATGACGTGTTCGTTCCCATCGACGCTCTCATTGGCGGTGTGGAGAGGGCGGGACAGGGCTGGCAGATGCTGATGGCCGCCCTGGCGGCGGGTCGTGGCATTTCACTGCCATCCTTGTCGGCGGGCGCGTGTGTGTTCGCCGCGCATACCGCGGGTTGCTACGCCAGGGTGCGCACACAGTTCGGCATACCCGTGGGGCAGTTTGAAGGGGTGCAGGAAAAACTCGGCCGGCTCGCGGCGAACGCCTATCTGGTCGAAGCCGCGCGCCGCTTCACCTGCGCGGGCCTGGACATGGGGCACAAGCCGGCGGTGGCATCGGCCATCATGAAGCTTCATGCCACCGAGCGCATGAGGCAGTCCGTCAACGACGCCATGGACATCCATGGCGGAAAGGCTGTGATCGACGGACCCAGGAATTATCTGGGTGGCCTCTATCGGGCGGTGCCAGTGGGCATCACTGTCGAAGGCGCCAACATCCTCACGCGCAGCCTGATCGTGTTCGGCCAGGGCGCGATCCGCGCACATCCGTATCTCATGGACGAGGTGAGGGCGCTGGCCGATAGCGACCAGGACGCTGGCCTGGAGGCGTTCGATCATATCGTCTGGAAGCATCTCGGGCATTCCGTGCGCAACGGATTCCGCGCATTGTCCAGCGCCTGGTTTGGCTTGCCTTCCGGCACGCCGCCCGCCGAGGCGGGACCGACCGCCCCCTACTATCGACGCCTGGGTCGCTACGCCGCCGCATTCGCCCTGGTGTCCGAGGCCACCCTGTTTTCCCTTGGCGGGGCGTTGAAGCGGCGGGAAATGCTGTCGGCGCGGCTGGGCGATGCTCTGGCCGAGCTCTATCTGTTGTCGGCGGTGCTCAAGCGCTGGCTCGACGAAGGGCGGCACGAGCCCGATCTTCCACTCGTGCGGTGCTGCGTCGAACAGGGCTTCGCCACCATCGAAGAACGCCTCGACGACGTGCTGCGCAACTATCCGTCGCGGGCCATGTCAGTGGCGTTGCGCGTCGTGGTGCTGCCGTTCTTCCGGCGCGCAAAGCCGCCTTCGGATGATGTGCTGACGTCCTGCGCCCGGATTCTGCTGGAGCCCTCTGGCACACGCAATCGCCTGGTCGGGGATGTGTGGGGCGGGCACAGCCACGCCGGTGTCGAGCAACTGGAGCAGGCGTTCGAACTGGTGACGCAGGCCCAGCCCCTGCTCGAACGCCTCAGGCACAGCGGCTTGCAAGACTGGCGCATCGCCCACGAAAAGGGCGCCATCGACGATGCGCAGGCGAAGCTGCTTGAAGACGCCGAGGCGGCCGTGGCCGCCGTCATCGAGGTCGACGATTTTCCGGCGGCAGATCTGCCCCGCCACAGGTAGTGCCACCCACCTGTTCCGACTAGGGTTGTGGTCCCCCCGCATACCCTCATCGCGAGCTGTCTATCGGGACCAGGGCGGGCCCGGCGTAAGGCGTGCGCCGGATCTGGCTCGGGAAGGCGGGGGTAGTCGTCGGGCGGTGTCTGAGCGGCGGGGACAGTCCCTTGGACTGGCCCCGCCGCGAGTTTCGCCCGACGCCCGCCTGGACGAGACAGATCCGGATGAAGCACGCCGTGCCGGACCCGCCCTGGTCCTGATAGACAGCGTCTTCAGATACCTCAACGCCCTCTCCGACAGACAGCGCTTTCAGACACCAACAGCGCCCAACCCCACCAGCACCCGAACCAAAAAATCCACTACCGCTTATGCTGGATCAGTTCGATCTTGTAGCCATCCGGATCCTCGACGAACGCGATGACCGTGGTGCCATGCTTCATCGGACCCGCCTCGCGCGTGACGCGGCCGCCTTTTTCCTTGATCGTGGCACAGGCCGCGTACGCGTCCTCCACTTCCAGCGCGATGTGCCCGTAACCGCTGCCCAGGTCATAGCTGGACGTGTCCCAGTTGTGGGTGAGCTCGATCACGGCCCCCTCGGATTCGTTCTGGTATCCGACGAATGCCAGCGTGAATTTCCCTTCTGGGTAATCATTGCGGCGCAGCACCTTCATTCCCAGGACGTTCGTGTAGAACGCGAGCGAGCGATCCAGGTCGCCCACGCGAAGCATGGTATGGAGCAGACGCATTGAAATCTCCTTGTTGAGTTTGTCGCCGGCGGCCCACGGGGTTCTCCCCGGAAGCCCTAGAGCAAAGGCAGCGTGGCCGGATCATGCTGCCTGAGGGTATTGCGCGCAGCCTCGAACCCGGGAAGGATGCGGCCCACTTCGCGCCAGAAATCGGCGCCATGATTCATTTCGCGCAGATGCGCGATTTCGTGCGCGATGACGTAGTCGATGATGGGAGGCGCGAAGTGGATCAGACGCCAGTTGAGCATGATATTGCCGTCGCTGTTGCACGACCCCCAGCGCGTCGCCGCCGAAGACAGGCGCCAGCGATTGATGGTCCGTCCGCTCACCTTCTGGAAATGTTCCAGGCGTTGACCGAACCATGCCCGCGCGCGTTGCTGCAGCCAGCTCTGCGCGCTGTCCCGCACCCTGTTCCGATCGGCGTCGCCGGGCAGGCCCAGGCGCAGCGTGTCGCCGGGCTGGGGTGCCATCACATCACCCTGATAGGCCGCTCGTCCATCGTGGCTCCCCAGCACGAGCACGATCTGCGTGCCCAGGTACGGGAAATGACCGCCATCGCGCCACTGGGTGTCGGCCAGGGCCAGTTGCTCCTGGCGCGCCTGATGCTGTGCGAGCTTGTCGAGTATCCAGGACGATTTCTCGAGCACCGTGTCGTCGATTTGACGCAAGGTGACCCATTTGGGAGCCGTGATGCGAAGCCCGTCGTCACCGACGACGAGGCCGATGGTCTTGCGCTTGGAGCGTTGCAGGACGAAGCCGATGGGCCGCCCGCCAGACAACACTTCACGCCACTTGGCGCCCTGCGGCAGAAGCGGAGGGCAGGAAGTCAGGGGCGCGGGGGCGATATCGGTCGCCCGTGGAACCTGAAGGGCGGGCGGCGCTCCAGGTGTGTCGGGTAAATCGAAGGGGAGGGTCAACTGATCAGGATGGTTCATACCTTTCGGGGTTCAACTCCCGCATCTCCCCTTCTATCCATTCCTGGACTTTTCTGTTGAGCGTCGCGGCGTCCTGGCCATCGGTCGCGATCGCCGGGCCGATGGAGACGGTGATGAGCCCCGGCTTCTTGATGAACGCGTTGCGCGGCCAGCACTCCCCAGCATTGTGGGCGATGGGGATGATGCAGGCGCCGGTGCGGGCGGCCAGCAATGCGCCGCCGAGTTTGTAGCGCCCCATTTTCCCCGGCGCCACTCGGGTGCCTTCTGGAAACAGCACGGGCCATCGTCCCTCGTCCAGTCGCAGCCGGCCGACACGCACAACCTGCTCGAACGCGTCGCGCCCCTTGGCTCGATCGATGGGAATCATGCGCAGCAGGGCCAGCCCCCACCCGAAGAACGGGATTCGATGCAGTTCTCTTTTATAGACGAAGCACACCTGGCGTGGCATGTGAGCGGGGAAAAACAGGGTTTCCCACGCGGACTGATGCTTGGATAGCAGGACTGCCGGCCCATCGGGCAGATTCTCGGCGCCTTTTATGCGCCAGCGTATGCCAAGCAGTGTCTTGGCGCCCCAGATGGCCAAGCGGGGCCAGCCGGCGGTGAGGCGATAGCGCCATCGCAGGGGCAGTGGTGACCACAGAATGCAAGCCAGCGCGTACGGAATGACCGTGATGGTCAGAAACAGGAGATAGAGTGTCGCGCGCAGGGCCGCCATGATGCTCAGCCCCCGGACAACCAGGTGTCCACGACCTCGGCCAGATCGTTGCGCACCTGCGTGCCAGCGGGAAGGTCACCCGCATTCCAGGTGGCTTGACCTTTACCAGTCAGTACCAGCCACGGCGTGCAGCCAGCTTGTGAGGCTGCCTGCAGATCACGCAGGGAATCCCCCACGGCGGGCACGGTTTCGAGCGCGATGTCGTAACGGCGCGCGATATCCCGAAACATGCCTGGCCTGGGCTTGCGGCACGCGCAATCGTCATCCGGGCCATGTGGACAGACGAACAGGGCGTCGATGGCGCCGCCCGCCTTGGCCAACTCACGGCGCATCTTGGCGTGTATGGCGGTGAGCGTGGCCATGGTGAACAGCCCGCGCGCGATGCCCGATTGGTTGCTGGCGATGACGACGTGCCAGCCCGCGCGTGATAGGCGTGCGATGGCTTCAAGGCTTCCTGGCACGGGAATCCATTCGTCAGGGCTTTTGATGAAGGCGTCGCTGTCCTGATTGATGACGCCGTCGCGATCGAGAATGGCTAGTTTCACTGGGTCAGTCGGGAAATGTCGGCAACCAGGTTCATCACCGCATGCAGGCTGGCGAGCAGTGCCAGACGGTTGGCCCGGATGGCTGGATCTTCGTCCATCACCATGATGTCGTTGAAGAACGCATCCACGGCATCACGCGCCCGGGCCATGGTGGCCATGCATGCCACGAAATCCCCCTGGGCGAAGGCGGACCGCGCCTGAGGCTCAAGTTCAGCAATCACGGCCGCGAGGGCTTTTTCCGCGGGTTCGCGCATGAGGGTGGGGTCGAACCGGCGCTGCGTATCGGAGGCCTTCTTGAGAAGGTTGGTGATGCGTTTGTTGGCGGCCGCCAGGCTGGCGGCTTCGGGCCGCTGGGCGAAATCGGTGCACGCCCGCACGCGGTCCAGAACCTGCTGCAACGGCGGCGTGAGGGCCAGCACGGCATCGACGACGTGGCGGTCGTGATCGGCCAGTTGGTTGCGGTAGCGTTCGTGGATGAAGGCTTCGACCTCGCCGGGTGTGGACGGATTCAGCGCGTGGCCGGTGAACGTATTCGTCGCGAAGGCCAGCAGGCCTGGCAGATCGAGGCCAGGGGTGGCGGTGTCGTTCAAGTAGCCGCCGGCCCGCAGTTGTTCGAAGGCGCTGATCAGGCCCAACGCCGCGCGGCGCAGGCCAAACGGGTCGCGCTCGCCGGTGGGGACCAGGCCTATGCCCCAGATGCCGATCAGGGTTTCGACGCGCTCCGCGATGAACAGCACGGCGGGCACCAGACTGTCAGCGGTGATCGGCACTTCGATCCGGTTTCGATATTGGCCGCGAATGGCGGCGACCACATCATCCGGCTCCCCCTCCGCCTGGGCGTAGTAGGCGCCCATGATGCCTTGCAGTTCGGGGAACTCGCCGACCATGCTGGAGTTCAGATCGGCCTTGGCCAGCCACGCCGCGCGCTCGGCGCGCCCGGTGTTGGCACCCAGGCGTTGCGACAGGTGTCCAGCGATGGCCTGAATGCGACGCACGCGATCGAGTTGCGAGCCCAGCTTGTTGTGGTAGACGCTGTTGGCCAGTTGATCGACACGCGCCGACAGGGGGGTCTTGCGGTCGGTGTGGAAAAAGAACTGCGCGTCGGCCAGACGTGGCCGGACGACCCGCTGGTTGCCCTCGATGATGTTCGAGGGGTCATCGACGCGCATATTGCTGACGATCAGGAACCGGTGCGTCAATTTGCCGGTGTCGGGTTCGAACAACGGAAAATACTTTTGATTCAAGCGCATGGTCAGGATCAGACATTCCGGCGGCACACCCAGGAATTCCGGATCGAATTCCCCGACATAGACGGTGGGATGCTCGACCAGCGCCGTGACCTCGTCCAGCAGCCTGGACACTTCCGGGTCATCGCCCAGACTTGCCCCCAGGCGTTGCGCCTGCGCCTGAAGTTGTTGGTCGATGTCCGCCCGGCGCTCGGTGAAGGACGCGATCACCTTGCCCTCGCCCAGCAGTTGCTGTTCGTAGGAACCGGCCGAGGTGATGGTCAGGGAGCCTTCGGACATGAAGCGATGCCCTTGCGTCGCGTTCGACGCGGTCAGCCCCAGCGCGCCCACCGGCACGATCTGGTCGCCCCACAGCGCAAGCAGGCTGTGCGCGGGGCGCACGAACCGCACGCTGGTCACGCCATCGGCCAACTGGTAGCGCATGAACTTGGGGATGGGCAGGTGGGCGATGGCGTGATCCAAAGCCTCTTGCAGGCCATCGGCCAGACGGATGCCGGCAGTGGTCCCGGCGGCGAACAGATAGTCTTGCTTGCCATCGGATTCGGTCTGAAGGTCGTTCGGGCCAAGGTGTGCCAGCCCTTTGGCGGCCAGCTTCTTCAGCAGGGCGGGGCTGGGCTGGCCATCGGCGGTGAGGCCGACGGCGGCGGGCATGAGTTTTTCACGGAATGCCTGCTCGGGGGCCTGGGCGCGCACCTGTTCGAGACGGACAGCGAGCCGGCGTGGCGTGGAGAAATCGACGATGTGGCTATCCGCGTCGAGCAGCCCTTGTTTCACCAGGGTGGCATGGATGCCGTTGGCGAAGGCGCGCCCCAGTTCCTGCAACGCCTTCGGGGGAAGTTCCTCGGTGAGCAGTTCGACCAGCAGGGGGCGTGAGTGGGTGGTGCCGGGTTGACTCATCGCGTGGCCTCCACGTCTGGCGCCGAGGCCAGCATGGGAAAGCCCAGCCGTTCGCGGGAATCGTGGTACCCCTGGGCGACCGCCCGGGACAGGTTGCGGATGCGGCCGATGTAGGCGGCGCGCTCGGTGACGCTGATGGCGCCGCGCGCATCCAGCAGGTTGAATGTGTGCGCGGCCTTGAGCGCGGCCTCGTAGGCCGGTAGCGCCAGTTCGGCCTCGATCAGGCGCTTGGCTTCGGTTTCGTAGTCGCCGAAATGGGAGAACAGCATGGTGGTGTTGGCGAGTTCGAAGTTATAGGTGGATTGCTCGACTTCGTTCTGGTGGAACACGTCGCGGTACAGGACACGGTGCCCGTTCCGACCTTCGGTCCAGACCAGGTCGTAGACGCTTTCGACGTTCTGCAGGTACATGGCCAGGCGTTCGAGACCGTAGGTGATTTCGCCCGTGGTCGGTAGGCAGTCCAGCCCGCCCACCTGCTGGAAATACGTGAATTGGGTGACTTCCATGCCATTGAGCCAAACTTCCCAGCCCAGCCCCCATGCGCCCAGCGTGGGGTTTTCCCAGTCGTCCTCCACGAATCGGATGTCATGCTGATCGGGGTGGATGCCCAGCGCCATGAGCGAACCGATGTAGAGATCGAGGATCTCGGGCGGAGCGGGTTTGAGCACGACCTGGAACTGGTAGTAGTGCTGCATGCGGTTGGGATTGTCGCCGTAGCGCCCGTCCTTGGGGCGGCGTGACGGTTGCACGTACGCGGCGCGCCAGGGTTCAGGGCCAATGGCGCGAAGAAAAGTGGCGGTGTGCGACGTACCCGCGCCGACTTCCATGTCGTAGGGCTGCAGAAGCGCGCAGCCCTGTTTGTCCCAGTAGTGCTGGAGCGTCAGGATGATCTGCTGAAAGGTGAGCATGAGGTGGGCCCGTGGGCAATGGACTGCAAAGTCCCTGATTTTAACTGGTTCCAACCGGAGAGCACGAACGTGCGACAGCGCGGAACCCGAAGGGCGTGTGATAATAACGCTGGCAGCGCCTTGGCCCCCGTGGCCGGGGCCGCTTCGCCTTTTCAAGGCGCCCCGTGGCATGGTTCCGGGGTGCGACGATCTACAGGGGATGTGCAATGTCCGATTTGGTCAAGGTGGATGTGGTCGACCGCATCCTGGTCATCACACTCAACCGGCCCGAGGCGCGCAACGCGGTCAATGTCGAGGTGGCGCGCGGGTTGGCCAACGCTCTCGACCGGCTCGATGGCGACGACGGCATCGCGCTGGGTGTGCTCACCGGCGCCGGCAATTCGTTCTGCTCCGGCATGGATCTCAAGGCGTTTGCGCAGTCCGGCACGCGCCCCTACGTCGACGGGCGGGGGTTCGCGGGCATTTGCGAAAGGCCGCCGGCCAAACCGCTGATCGCGGCCGTCGAAGGCTACGCCCTGGCGGGCGGTTGCGAGATCGCGCTGGCCTGCGACCTGATCGTGGCGGCGGAGAACGCCAGTTTCGGCTTGCCGGAGGTCAAGCGCGGCCTGGTGCCGGGCTCTGGCGGCATGCTGCGCCTGCCTCGGCGCGTTCCCCCGCACATCGCCATGGAGATCGTGCTGACCGGGGCCATGTTTCCGGCACAGCGGGCCTGCCAGTACGGATTGGTCAACCGCCTGGTCGAACCAGGCAAGGCCCTGGACGCGGCGCTCGAGATGGCGCGCGCCATCGCCGAGAACGGCCCGCTGGCGGTGCGCACCGCCAAACGCATCCTGACGGAATCCCCAGACTGGCGCCAGGCCGACATGTTCGACCTGCAGCGGCCGCGTGTCGCGCATATCTTCACTTCGGAAGACGCGCGCGAAGGGGCCACGGCCTTTGCCGAGAAGCGCAAACCCATATGGAAAGGCCGCTAGGAACCCGTTCAATGTGAACAGGCCCTGGTTCGGCAGGCATCAGTGCCCCGTTGGTTGCAGTGCCAGCGGTTGGCTTCATAGTATTCTTCGGAAATCCACATCATGACGACCACCATCACAGAAAGCGATCTGATCCAGTCCGTCGCCGACGCGGTTCAGTTCATCAGCTACTACCATCCCTCCGACTACATCCAGCACTTGGCGCGAGCCTACGAGCGCGAGCAGAATCCCGCCGCGCGCGACGCCATCGCGCAAATACTGACGAACTCGCGCATGTGCGCCGAAGGGCGCCGCCCCATCTGCCAGGATACAGGCGTGGTGAACGTCTTCCTGAGGGTGGGCATGAATGTTCGCTTCGATACGAAGCAAAGCCTGCAGGACGTTTGCGACGAAGGGGTGCGCCGCGGGTACACGAACCCCGACAATCCATTGCGTGCTTCCATTCTCGATGATCCACTGTTCACGCGCAAGAACACGCGCGACAACACACCCTGTATCGTCAACGTCGAGCTCGTGCCGGGCGACACGGTCGACGTCCAGGTGGCGGCCAAAGGCGGTGGCTCCGAGAACAAGTCCAAGTTCGAAATGCTCAATCCCAGCGACTCCCTGGTCGACTGGGTGCTGAAGACCGTGCCCAAGATGGGGGCGGGCTGGTGTCCGCCGGGCATGCTGGGCATTGGCGTGGGGGGTACCGCGGAAAAAGCCATGCTCATGGCCAAGCAGTCGTTGATGGAAGACATCGACATGTACGAACTGCTTGCCCGCGGGCCCTCGAACAAGCTCGAAGAGCTGCGTATCGCCCTGTACGAGAAGGTCAACGCGCTGGGCATCGGCGCGCAGGGGCTGGGCGGCCTCACCACGGTTCTCGACGTCAAGATCAAGACGTTCCCCACGCACGCCGCGTCCAAGCCCGTTGCCATGATCCCCAATTGTGCCGCGACCCGCCACGTGCATTTCACGCTCGACGGTTCAGGGCCCGCTGTGCTCACCCCGCCCTCGCTGGATGTCTGGCCCGACGTCAAATGGGCGCCAGACTACAACAAGTCGCAGCAAGTCAACCTCGACACCCTCACGCGCGAGGAAGTCGCGAGTTGGAAGCCGGGCCAGACTCTGCTGCTCTCCGGCAAGATGCTCACGGGACGAGATGCCGCGCACAAGCGCATTCAGGAAATGCTCGACCGCGGCGAACCGTTGCCGGTGGACTTCAGCAATCGGGTCATCTATTACGTCGGGCCGGTCGATCCGGTGCGTGACGAGGTCGTGGGCCCCGCCGGCCCCACCACATCTACGCGCATGGACAAATTCACCGACATGATGCTGGAACGCACCGGCCTGATCGCCATGATCGGCAAGGCCGAGCGCGGCCCGGTCGCGATCGAGTCCATCCGGCGCCATGGTTCCGCCTACCTGATGGCAGTCGGCGGGTCGGCCTACCTGGTATCCAAGGCTATCCGCCATGCGCGCGTGGTGGGTTTCGAGGACCTGGGCATGGAAGCCATCTACGAGTTCGATGTGAAGGACATGCCGGTCACGGTGGCGGTTGATTCCAGCGGCACGTCCGTGCACGAGACTGGCCCCCGCGAATGGAAGGAACGCATCGCCCGCATCAACCTCGTGCCTGCCTGACAGGCGTATTCAAGGCGCACCGCGCCGGGAGACAACCATGACTACTTCTGATCCGGCATCCTGGATCGGCCGCACCGAATCGTGCACCGACAACCTCGACATCGGACATGTCGAACGCGTGGCGCTCAGCCTGGGTGACGCGGCGCCGGCGCACGGCGAGGCGTTGCCGCTGTTGTGGCACTGGGCGTTTTTCATCAACGCCCAACCCTATGCGCAGTTGGGCGGCGACGGTCATCCTCGGCGCGGCGGGTTTCTGCCGCCCGCAGACGACCGCAATCGCATGTGGGCGGGCGGGCGTCTGAAATTCCTGCGCCCGCTGCTGGTTGGCGTGGCGAGTGAGCGGATGTCGACCATTGCCGATGTCACCGAGAAAGAAGGCCGCACCGGAAAGCTGTTGTTCGTGACCGTGAAACACGACTATTTCCAGGACGGCATGCTCTGCACCGCCGAGGAGCAGGACATCGTCTATCGCGAACCCTCCCCGCCGATCTTGTCCGGCACGCAGCCGGCGCCGGAACCGGAATGGGCCGACACCATACAGCCGACTTCCGTGATGCTGTTCCGTTATTCGGCGGTGACGTTCAATGGCCATCGCATCCATTACGATGAGCCGTATGTCCGCGAGGTCGAGGGCTATCCCGGACTGGTGGTGCACGGGCCGCTCATCGCCACGTTGATGGGCCGCGCGTTCACGCGCGCCAATCCCGGCAAGGTGGTCAGCGAGTTTTCCTATCGCGGGTTGCGTCCCCTGATCGCGCCCCGCGCCTTTCAGGTCGCGGGGCGGTTCGAATCGCGCGAGGGTGCGATGCTCTGGGCCGAGCAGGACGGCACACTGGCGCATCGCGCCGAGGTCCGATTCGAAGGGTAATGTGGGTGCCTATTTGTTGGTGCCGGATTTGCAGGAACGGATTCTGATCATGGATACATTCAAAATGCTGCGTACAGCGCTGTTCGTCCCGGGGACGCGCCCGGAACGTTTCGCCAAAGCCGTGGCGAGTGGTGCGGACGCGGTCATCATCGATCTCGAAGACGCTGTCGAACGTGACGCGAAAGACATCGCGCGCAAGAATCTCGGCCAATTCGCGGCGGACAACCCTCACACGGCGTTTCTCGTTCGGGTCAACGACGCCGGGGCGCCGTGGTTCAATGCTGATCTGGGCGTCTGTGGCGAATTGCCGAACGTGGTTGGCATCTTGCTGCCCAAGGCCGAGTCCGCGGAGCAGGTGGGTGATGCGTCCGCAGCGGGCAAGCCGGTATTCCCCATCGTCGAAAGCGCGCGGGGGCTGCAGGCTCTGGATGCGATCGCCGGTGCGCCCAGTGTCAGCCGACTGACGTTCGGCGCACTGGATCTCATGCTTGATCTGGGGATCACGCCCGATACGTCGGCGGCCGCGATGCTGTTGAACCAGGTGCGCTATCACGTCCTGGTGCAAAGCCGGGTCCATGGGTTGAATTCACCCATTGATACCATCCATCCGGATTTCGCCGATACCGAAGGGTTGGTGGTGGCGGCTGGCCAGGCCTGCGACATGGGGTTTGGCGGCATGCTGTGCATTCATCCGGCCCAGGTCGAGGTCGTGCATCGTGCTTTCATGCCGTCAAGTCAGGAACTGGCCTGGGCGCGGCGTGTCGTGGAGCAGGCTGATGCCAGTGGCTCTTATGCGTTCAAGCTCGATGGCAAGATGGTCGATCTGCCTGTCATCGAGCGTGCCCGGCGGACCGTGGCTCGGGCTGGGTAGCGCATGTTAGGTTCAGGTGTGTACAGCGTTCAAGATTTCGTATGACCGATATCAGGCTTATCAGGTGGAAATCCGGTCAATATTTGCGCCTAAACTGCTCTCGCGGTTTGGGTTTGATTGCTGGCGGGATTCGATGCTGTGGGTGTTTGGAGCCGCTGCGGGTGTTTGAATACGCTGTCGGTACTTGAAGGCGCTGTCTATCGGAGCCAGGGGCAGGCCCGGCACGGCGTGATTCATCCGGATCTGTCTCGTCCAGGCGGGCGTCGGGCGAAACTCGCAAAACGGCCAGTCTGTAGGACTGGCCGTTTTACTCACACAGCGCCCGACGACTGCCCCCGCCTGGCCAAGCCAGATCCGGCGCACGCCTTACGCCGGGCCCACCCCTGACTCCGATAGACAGCTTGCGGCAATTGCATGCGTGGACGTTCTGTGGCCGCCGTAGGGTTCTCGGGTGGTCATTCTTCACCTTTGCCGAGGAAGGTTCCGACGCGCGGGGTGTCGGCCAGGTTCCATACACGGGTGATGAGCCGTTGGATTTCGGCTGGCGTGGCGGCGTTGTGGTAACCCCCCAGGCGGATGGCTTTCTCTTCGATTTCGGGGCGAGTGAGCGTGTTGTCGGGGTCGCCCTTGGGGGTGTCGACTCGGCCTTCGAGTGTCTTGCCTGATTTTGTGACGACCGTCACCTTACCTAGCCAACGTTTGGGGTAGGCGGCGTCGACCTCGTGGTCGAGCCGCATGGATACCCGTTGACGGAATTCAATGATGTCGGGGTCGGACAGGGCGTTGTCGAATTCCGGCAGACCGGCGCGCTGGTGTTTGGCGATCAAGCCCAGCACCGTGCCCATTGAGAATTTCGACTGGTGCACGGTGGCCGGATCGACGACGGGGCCCAGCACGTTGATGGCACCCTGGTGCACATGCGCGACCACCGAGGCGATATCGTCGATGCGCAGGTGGTTGTCGCGAACGATGGCCAATAGCGCGTCGGCGGCCGGATGGGTGTGCCGGCACGAGGCGTGGTATTTGAATGAGGTTTCCAGCAACGCCCAGCGGGTACCCAGTCTGTCGGTCAGGCGGGCGGGATCGGCGTCCTGGGACATTCCGGCGGCCAGGCCTTGCGGGCCTTCGAGGATGTGCGCGGCGCCGGTGAATCCGTCGCGGGCGAGCCAGGCGGCCATCAGGCCGTCACCCGCGGCTTTTGCCGTGTGCAGTTGCTTGGAGTCGGCGCCATCGCGCAGGAATTCCCACAAACCGGCGGCCTGCGTGCCGGCCGACCCCAGAGCGTGCAACATGCGGCCGGGGTCGAGCCCCAGCAGCCGCCCGGTCGCCATGGCGGAAGCCAGCGTGCCGGCCGTGCCCGTGGTGTGGAAGACTGTGTAGTGCGAGCGTCCCAGGAATTCACCGATGCGGATGCCGGTTTCGTAGCCGGCGACGGCCGCGACCAGCAGGTCTTTTCCGGATCGTTCCAGCGTTTGCGCGGTGGCCATGGCGGGCGGGAACACCACGGCCGCAGGATGGAACACCGACCCGTTGTGCACGTCGTCCTGTTCGACCATATGCGACGCGGCCGCGTTGACCATGGCGGCGAACAGCGGGCTGGTGCCGCGCCTGCCCACGATGTTCTCGGCGGGACCATGGTCGGGCCCCATTGCCTGGGCGTAGCCGTTCAGAGTTTTCACGGCGCGGCTGTCCGATCCGGCTAGAATGGACGCCAGGCAGTCCAAGAGCAGGTCTTCGGCGCGTCGCAGGACGGGCTCGGGAATGTCGTCGAATCGCAGTTCGGCGGCGAACCGGGAAAGTTCCGCGCTGGGGTGTTGCATGAGGGCTCCTGCAATGGAAAGTCGTCCGGCCCGGTGATGTTGGCCGATTGGTTCGTATGAGCCATGACTGTGCGCGAAGGCGATCGATTTGCCAATTCTTGTTTGCTTAAGGATGGCTTCACAATTTCGGAGGAGAAAGCCGCGTTATGGCAATGCATTTCGACCTGACCGACATGCAGTTGATGGTCAACGTGGCGGGCGCGATGAGCCTGACGAAAGGGGCGGAGTACACCTTTCTGTCCCTGCCGGCGGCCAGCAACCGGGTCAAGAACCTCGAGACCTACCTGGGCACCGCGCTGCTGTATCGCACCAGCCAGGGTGTGACGCTCACGCCATCCGGCGAGGCGTTCGTGCGGCATGCGCGCATCGTGCTGCGCCAACTGGAGCACCTGCGTGGCGACATTCAGGAGTACGCCAAGGGGGTGAAGGGCCGGGTGCGGGTCTACGCCAACACCACCGCCATGAACGAATTCATTCCCGCCGCGCTGGAGCGCTATCTGGTGGATCACCCCGATGTCAACATCGAATTGCGCGAACGACTGAGCTACCAGGTGGTGAAGGCGGTCGCCGAAGGGGTGGCCGACATCGGCATCACCGCCCAGGGCAGCGGCGGGGCCGGGGTCGAGTTTCTGCCTTATCGCGTCGATCGGCTGGTGCTGGTCACCCACAAGGACCACCCTTTGGCCCGACACGCCGAGCACAGCTTCGAGAGGACGCTGGATTACGATTTCATCGGCCTGTTTGAGTCCAGCGCCATTCATTCTTTTCTGCTGAAGGCGGCCGAGGACAGCGGCCGCATCCTGCGCATGCGGGTCGAGGTCGGAAACTTCGAGGCCTCGTGTCGCCTGATCGCCGCCCAGGTCGGCATAGGCGTCATTCCCGAATCCGCCGCGCGCCGCTACGAGAAAACCATGCCACTGAAGATCATGGCGCTCACCGACGACTGGGCGCTGCGCAAGCTGCACATCTGCGTGCAGGAGGCTGGGAAGCTGCCGGCTTTCGCCCAGGAACTGGTCGATCTGCTGGTTCAGGACGCGGGGAAATAGCGCCATACCGGGATACCCGGCGGCACGAAGCCCGCAGTCGAAGGGCGCCGGCTCTGTTCCTGCGTTGAATCGGCTGAAGCGTGCCGAAGATGGCGGAACCCGAGTTGGCCCAAGCTGAACCAGGTTCCAGGTCAATCGGCCGCCACGTGGCCAGGTTAAGACGTGGCTAAGCCTACATTTGGCAAATCCGAATTGCCAGCGCTGCTTGATTCCTTCACTCTACGGTGCTTGCGGCTGTGGCTTTGCGTTGCCGCCCGTGTCGATTTCCATGAATGAAAGGTAATGAATGTTTGAGGCACCACGACAATATCAGGATATCCGTGACGCGGTCCGCGACCTGTGTTCACAATTCAACGACGAATATTTTCGTCGCATCGATGAACAACGGGGCTACCCGGCCGAATTCGTCGATGCCCTGACCAAGGCGGGGTGGCTGGCGGCCCTCATTCCTCAAGAGTATGGCGGTTCCGGGCTGGGCCTGACGGAAGCGTCGGTCATCATGGAAGAGATCAACCGTGCCGGCGGAAATTCCGGCGCCTGCCATGGCCAGATGTACAACATGGGCACGGTGCTGCGACACGGCTCCGAAGCCCAGAAGCGGGAATGGCTGCCCAAGATCGCCAGCGGCGACCTGCGGCTGCAGTCCATGGCGGTCACCGAGCCCACCACCGGCACGGACACCACCCGCATCAAGACCGTCGCCGTCAAGAAGGATGGTCGTTATGTGGTCAATGGCCAGAAAGTGTGGATCTCCCGCGTGCAGCATTCTGACCTCATGGTGCTGCTGGCGCGCACCACGCCGCTGGAACAGGTGAAGCGGAAATCCGAAGGCATGTCGATCTTCATGGTGGATCTGCGCAAGGCCATCGGCAACGGCCTCACGGTGCGGCCCATCCTGAACATGGTCAATCACGAGACCAACGAACTGTTCTTCGAGGATCTGGAGATCCCCGAAGAGAACCTCATCGGAGAGGAAGGCCGGGGCTTCAAGTACATTCTGGACGGGCTGAACGCCGAGCGCACGCTGATCGCCGCGGAGTGCATAGGCGATGGCTATTGGTTCGTCGATCGCGCCCGCAAATATGTCAGTGAGCGAATCGTGTTCGGTCGTCCCATCGGCCAGAACCAGGGTGTGCAGTTTCCCATCGCCAAGGCCTATGTCAACGTCGAGGCGGCCAGTCTCATGCGTTACCAGGCCTGCGCGCTGTTCGACTCGCACCAGGATTGTGGTGCGCAGGCCAATATGGCCAAGATGCTGGCGGCCGATGCGTCGTGGGAAGCGGCCAATGCGTGTCTGCAGGTTCACGGGGGCTTTGGCTTTGCCTGCGAGTATGACGTGGAGCGCAAGTTCCGCGAAACCCGGCTCTACCAGGTGGCGCCCATTTCCACCAATCTGATCCTATCCTACGTGGCCCAGCACGTGCTGGGTATGCCGCGCTCGTTCTGAACCGGGAAACAAGCATGTTGCCTTTGCAGGACATCACCGTCATCACGTTAGAACACGCCATCGCGGCGCCTTTCTGCACACGCCAACTCGCCGATCTCGGCGCGCGCGTCATCAAGATCGAACGGCCCGGAAGCGGCGATTTCGCCCGGGGCTACGACGAACGGGCGCGAGGCATGTCATCGCATTTCGTCTGGGTCAACCGCTCCAAGGAAAGCCTGGCGCTCGACATCAAGCAGCCCGAGGCGGCCGACATTCTGGGGCGTTTGCTGGAAAAGGCGGACGTGCTGGTGCAGAACCTGGCGCCGGGCGCCGCGGCGCGGCTGGGTCTGTCGTTCGAGGCGCTGCACGCGCGTTTTCCCGGGCTTATCGTTTGCGATATCTCCGGGTACGGTGACGATGGGCCCTATCGTGACAAGAAAGCGTACGACCTTCTAATCCAGAGCGAATCCGGGTTTCTGTCCGTCACAGGTGTGGGTGACGAGCCTGCGAAGGCGGGCTGCTCCATTGCCGATATCGCAGCCGGCATGTACGCCTATTCCAACATCCTGGCCGCCATCATCCGGCGGGGCAAAACGGGGGAGGGGTGCCGCATCGACGTCTCCATGCTCGAGAGCATGGCCGAATGGATGTCTTATCCCCTGTACTACAGCTTCGATGGGGCCTCGCCACCCGTGCGCAGCGGCGCATCGCACGCCACCATCTATCCTTATGGGCCATTCACCGCGGGCGATGGCAAGACAGTGATACTGGGCCTGCAGAACGAACGGGAATGGCAGGTTTTCTGCGAGCAGGTGCTGCATCAGCCGGAACTGGCGACTGATCCGCGTTTTTCGTCAAACTCGCGTCGATCGACCGCGCGGGGAGAACTGCGCGCCCTCATTCTCGAGGCGTTTTCCTCCCTGACAATCGACGACGTCGTCGCGCGCCTGGACGCGGCGAAGATCGCCAATGCGCATATGAACGACATGGCCGACCTTTGGCAACACCCGCAATTGCGCGCGCGAAACCGCTGGGTCGACGTGCAGAGCCCGGTTGGTGTGTTGCCTGCGCTGCTTCCACCGGGCGTTGCCAGTATCGAAGACGTGCGCATGGACGCCATTCCGGCCCTGGGTGAGCATACAGAGACCATTCTCGCCGAGCTGGGTTTCGATGGCGATGCCATTGCCGCGTTGCGTGAACGGAAGGCGGTTTGAGATAACAGGCCGGCGCGATCGCCGGCCATATAAAAAGAGCGGTATCGGGGGATGTCAACCAAGGAGGTTTTTTGATGGGAAAGAAGATGACGCGGCGTTGGATTACCCTGGCGCTTGCGATGATGTGTGGCGGTTCCTATGCGGGTGCGGCGGCGGCCTCGCCCAACGTGATCCTGCTTGGGTCATCGATGCAATTGACGGGTGTGGATGCCAACACGGGCCACTATTTCCGCGATGCATACCAGATGGCAATCGACAGGATCAACGAGCGGGGTGGCGTCAAGGTTGGCGGAAAGACATACAAACTGGCGCTGAAGCTTTACGATAACCAGTCCGATGTGAATCTGAGCGTACGACAGTACGTGCAACTGGCGACCAAGGACAAGGTCAATTTCCTGCTCGGGCCGTTTTCCAGCAAATTCACCATTGCCGACTCGGCGATCTCCGAGAAATATCGGATTCCCATGGTGGAGGATGGCGGCGCTTCCAATCAGATCTTCTCGCGTAATTTCAAATATATTTTCGGCACGCTGGCGCCGGCGACCAATTATTTCCGCAGCACGGTGGCCATGTTGCCGCATTTGAAGCCCGCGCCCAAATCCGTGGCCCTGATCTACGCGGACGACGCGTTCGACATATCCGTGGCCAAGGGCACGCGGGCGCTGCTCAAGGCGGCGAACCAGAACGTCATCATGGACGAGCGCTACAGCGCCAACACCAACAACTTCAGCACCTTGCTTTCCGAGATCAAGTCGAAGCACCCGGATGTCGTGCTGGTGGGTGGGCTCGAGACGGAGATCGTGAATTTCGTGCGCCAGGCCAAGAGTCTGAACGTCTCGCCCAAGTTGTACTCATTCACTGTGGGCGTCACCAGCGAGGACTTCCGCAAGAACCTGGGCAAGGATGCGAACTATGCGTTCGGCATGACGGAATGGTTCCCCAATGCGGCGCTCAAGGACCGTTGGTTCGGCGATGGCGCCCAGTTCGCCAAGGCATTCGAAGCCCGCTATCACTACGAGCCCGACTACCACGTCGGATCCGGCGTGGCAGGCATAGAAACCGTGGTCAACGCCATTGAAAAGGCCAATTCCCTGGATCCGAAGAAAGTGCGCGATGCCATTGCCGCCAGTGATTTCGACAGCTTGTATGGCAAGGTCGCGTTCAACAAGGAGGGGCAGATAGCCCTGGATCAAACCGCGGTTCAGGTGCAGGACGGCCAGATCAAGCCCATCTACGACGGCAAGAAATTCATCAATCAAGCGATGTATCCGATGCCGGCCTGGTCGGCGCGATAGGCGGTCACCACTTTTCGCCTAGCCGCGATCCGAACTGTGCCCTAGGGCACCGCCCTCCCGACAAAGGATCTATGGGGAGGCGGTGCCCGTTTTGTTTCCCGCCATGGAGTGGTTTTGATGCTTGAAGCCCTCTCCGGCATGAGTGCGGGCGAACCGCTCAGGCGCGGTCACACGGGAGCGGTCGAGGGGTAGAATCCTTGGTGATGTCCTTTGTGTGGGATGCCCCAAGCGGGTCATCCGTCGTTTCGTCCACCCACAATAAGAGGAGATACTGCATGAAGATACGCGCAGCAGTGTTGCGTGAAATGGGTCTGCCCGCGCCTTATGCGCAAAGCCGGCCAGTACGGGTGAGCGAGGTCGAACTGGAGCCGCCCGGGTATGGAGAGGTTCTGATCCAGATCAAGGTGGCGGGGTTGTGCCATTCAGACTTGTCCGTCATCAACGGTGACCGCCCGCGCGGTGTTCCCCTGGTGCTTGGCCATGAATCGTCCGGGGAGGTCGTGGAGGTTGGTGCCGGCGTGAATGATCTCCGGCCGGGAGACCACGTGGTCACAGTGTTTGTGCCGAGCTGTGGTTGTTGTTCGCCTTGCATGGCGGGGCGGCCGGCATTGTGCGAACCCGGTGCGCGGGCAAACGCGCAAGGGGTGCTGCTGAGCGGCGAGCGTCGTCTGCATATCGGTGACGAGTATCTCAATCATCATATCGGCGTGTCGTGCTTCGCGGACTATGCCGTGGTGTCGCGACGTTCTTGCGTGAAGATCACCGCTGAGTTGCCGCATCGCGAGGCGGCCTTGTTTGGCTGTGCTGTGCTCACAGGCGCCGGCGCGGTGATCAACCGGGCGGCTATCAAGGCTGGCCAGACGGCCGCGATTGTCGGGCTGGGTGGTGTCGGCCTGAGCGCGCTGCTGGCGGCGGTGGCTGCGGGGGCCCGGCGCATAGTCGCCGTCGAGATCAATGATGAGAAGCTCGATCTGGCCAAGACTTTGGGTGCCACGCATCTGATCAATCCCAGGGAAATCACTTCTGATACAGATTTGCTCGAGGCGGCGGGCGGGCCAGTTGATTTCGGGTTTGATACGGCCGGGTCGATTCCAGCGTTTGAGACCGCGTACAAGCTTACATGCCGTGGCGGTTCGACCATCACCTCGGGGCTGCCGCACCCCAAGCTCAGTTTTTCGTTGCCGCTGTCGCAGATGGTGGGCGAAGAACGTGAGATTCGCGGGAGCTATCTGGGGTCGGGCGTGCCGGCGTCAGACATCACACGATATGTCGATCTGTACAAAGCGGGCCGGCTACCGGTGGACAGGCTGCTTGGCAAGGCGTTCACGCTGGATCAGATCAACGAGGGTTTCGATCATCTGGCTTCGGGTTCGGGCTTGCGCGATTCGATTGTGTTCGGAGCTTAAGTCTGCTCATCGAGCCGCAGAATCCGCTGATCGGCGCATCCTGCCAACAATGTTTCCACCGACCCCTGCCGCAGACGCAGGCCCGGGGCGAGGTCGGCGAGCGGGCGCAACACGAAGGCCCGTTCGTGCATTCTGGGATGGGGTACGACGAGGTCCGGCTCGTTGATGGCGCAGTCGCCGTACAACAGAAGATCGAGGTCGAGGGTGCGCGGGGCGTTGCGATACGGGCGCGTGCGGCCGTGGGCCAGCTCTATGCGCTGCAGCTCGGTCAGAAGCCTCATGGCGGAAAGCGTGGTGTCGATCGCCGCCACCGCGTTGAGGTAGTCCGGCCCGCTCGAATCGATCGGCGCTGTGTGATACACCGGGGACAGCGCCACCAGGGTTATGCCGGAGGATTCGGCGATTTGGCTGGCGGCATGTCGCAGGGTCTGCGCCGCGTCGCCAAGATTGGCGCCGAGCCCAATGTAGGCACGTATCTTGGTAGTACCCGGCAAGTCGTGGTGTGGAGGCTGGCCCGGCGAGTCGCCGGACACACCTGAGCCCCGCTTCATGCCTCGCCAGCGTCCGGTGTGGCCTGAGGCTTGGTTCGCCGCGTGCGCCGGCGCTTGCGGCGCGCGCCATCGGGCGTGTCGCGGACCTGGCGCTGGTAGGTTTCGATCATGTCGGCGCGGGTGGCGTCGTCGGCGTCGGCGAGATCCATCCACCATTGGGCATGCACGCTGTCGATTTCACGCGCTTCGGCGCGCAGTTGCAGAAAGTCGACCGATGCGCGAAAGCGCGGTTGGTCCAGCATGCGCCAGATGGTCTTGGCGGTGGCGCGCTCGAAGCGCGGTTGCATGAACCATATTTCGTGCATGTCGGACTGGTAGCGTCGCTGGATGGCCAGCTTGCGTGTCTGTTCTTCCATGACCGACTCGGCGGCGTCCATGAGCGCCTGGATGCGGGGTTCTCCCTGGTCGATGCGCGCCTGCCAGCGCTTGTCGACCAGCTTCCACAGCAGGGATGCGAACAGGAAGCTGGGGCTCACCGTTTTGCCCGCGCGCACGCGGGCGTCTGTGCGGGCGAGGGCGAGTTCGATGAATGCCTCGCCACCGGATTGTTCGAAGATGATGTCGATGACAGGCAGCAGGCCATTGTGCAGGCCGACTTCGCGCAAGTGCCGCAGGCAGTCCATGGCGTGACCACAGGTCAGAAGCTTGAGCATTTCGTCGAACAGACGGGAGGCCGGAACATGTTCGATGAGGCCCGCCAGGCGTTTGATGGGTTCGCGCGAAGACGGGGCGATGGTGCCGCTGAGTTTGGATTCGAAACGCACGGCACGCAGCATGCGCACGGGGTCTTCCCGGTACCGTGTTTCCGGATCGCCGATCATGCGCACGACGCGATTCTTCAGGTCGGCCACGCCGTGATGGAAGTCTATGACTTCCTCGGTCATGGGGTTGTAGTACAGCGCGTTGATGGTGAAGTCGCGCCGCGCGGCGTCTTGTTCGTGCGTGCCGAACAGGTTGTCGCGCAGAATGCGGCCGTGCTCATCGGTTTCCTGGTCGTCCGAGGCGGGGGCGCGAAAGGTCGAGGTTTCGATGATTTCCTGGCCGAACACCACGTGCACGAGCTGGAAGCGCCGACCGATGATGCGCGCGCGGCGGAACAGCGGCCGAATCTGTTCCGGTGTGGCGTTGGTGGCGACGTCGAAATCCTTGGGCTGCAGTCCAACGATGAGGTCGCGCACCGCGCCGCCGACGATGTAGGCGGCGAACCCATGTTGCTGCAACACTTCACAGACCTTGATGGCGTGCCGCGAGACATTGCGCCGGTCTATGCCGTGGCGGTCGCGGGCCAGGCGCTCGGGCCCTTTGGTCGGGGTCGAGAACAGGCGGCTGACGAATTTCTTGATGGTTTCAGTAAGCATGGGCGGTATTTTAAGGTGTGGTGGCCTGCTCTTCCTGAAAAAGATCCAGAACCCGCCATCCACGGCGCTCGGCGAGCTCTCTCAGAGGGGGGCTGGGGTTGGTCGCGACAGGATCGGTCACGGCTTCCATGAGCGGCACATCATTGATCGAGTCGCTGTAGAAACGGGACGTCTCGAAGTCGCTCAACGACAGGCCTTGCCCGCGCAGCCAATCATTCACCCGGGTGACTTTGCCCGCCTGAAAACTCGGGACGCCACTGATCCGCCCGGTGTAGCGTCCATCACGGTACTGGGGGATGGTGGCGATCAGATGGGGAATGCCGAACGCCCGGGCGATGGGGGCGGTGACGAATTCGTTGGTGGCGGTGACGATGGCGCATAGATCGCCGCGCTCGAGGTGGCCGCGCACGAGCGCCACGGCGGCGGGGCGGATGTTGGGGCGCACGACCTCCACCATGTAGTGTTCGTGCCATTCCGCCAGGTCGGCGCTGGGGGCGTGGGTCAGCAGGCCCAGCATGAAGGCCGCGGCGCGTTCGGCGGTGAGTTCGCCGGCCTCATAGAGCCGCATGAGCTCGTCGTTGCGGCGCCGGGCCAAGACCGGGTCGCCCACCCTGCCCGTGCGGGCGAGGAAGTCCGCCCATTGATAATCGCTGTCCATGGGCAGCAAGGTGTGGTCGAGGTCGAACAGGGCCAGATTTTTCGGGGATGTCATGATGGGTTCGTTTCGCGCTCACGGGTCGAGGCGAGCAGGTCTTTCAACAGAGGCAGGGTGATGGCCCGGTGCGTCTGCACGGAGTAATGATCGAGCGCGTCGAGCAGGGCGCCCAGCCGGCTCATGTCGCGGTCGTAGTGGGTCAGCATCCAGTTGATGACATCAGGGGAAAGTCTCAGGCCGCGCTCCGTCGACTGCGTGCGCAGGGCGCGGGCGCGGTCTTCGTCCGACAGCGGCTGCAGGCGGAACACCAGGTCCCAGCCCAGACGGGTGCGCAGGTCTTCCCGCAGCGGGGTGGCGAGCGGTGCCTGGCGCCCCGACACCAGCAGCGCGAATGCCTGGGTGGTGGAGGCCGCTTCCCGCCAGCGGTTGTAGAGAGTGAACAAGGCCGCCTGGCCGGGTTCGTCCAGTAAATGGGCATCGTCAACGGCCACGAGGCTCGTGCCGGCCGTATCGTCCAGCGCCAGGGCCCGGATGGCCGACGCGTCTTGCGGAGCGCGGAAGTACTGTCCCCTCGGGGGGTCACCCAGGGCGCGCAGCAAGTGGGTGCGGCCCGAAGCCGGCGAACCCCACAGATACATGGCGCGGCCGGGGCGGCACTGGCGCAGCGCGTCCAGCACCTGCTCATTGCCGCCGGCGATGAAATTCCGCAGCGTGGGGGCCGGGGCGGGAAGCAGGTCGAGAACGAGTTGCTGAATCATTAAGGTGCGGCAAAAGGACGTAAAATGCGCCGTGACGGCTTAACCAACACGCAATTCTTGCACATCTGGCGATATTTCTCATGACCGACAAGCACTCCACCTCATTCACCTATCGCGATGCCGGCGTCGATATCGACGCCGGTAACGCATTGGTCGACCGTATCAAGCCGCTGGCGGCCCGCACGATGCGCGCTGGCGTCATGGCCGGGATCGGTGGGTTCGGCGCCCTGTTCCAGGTGCCGGGCAAGTACCGGGAGCCGGTGTTGGTGTCGGGGACCGACGGGGTGGGGACCAAGCTGCGCCTGGCCTTCGACTGGCAGTGCCACGACACCGTGGGGATCGATCTGGTGGCCATGAGTGTCAACGACATCCTGGTTCAGGGGGCGGAACCCCTGTTTTTCCTGGATTATTTTTCCTGCGGCAAACTGTCGGTGGATACCGCGGCCAGCGTGGTGGGCGGCATTGCCAAAGGCTGCGAATTGGCCGGCTGCGCGCTCATCGGAGGGGAAACCGCCGAGATGCCTGGCATGTATCCCGATGGGGAGTACGATCTGGCGGGTTTCGCGGTGGGGGCGGTCGAAAAATCGCGCATCATCGATGGCAAGACCATCGTGCCGGGCGACGCGGTCCTGGGGTTGGCTTCGTCGGGTGCGCATTCCAATGGGTATTCGCTGTTGCGCAAGATCCTGACGCACGCCAACGCGCGGCCTGGCCAGGACCTGGACGGACGCCCCTTGCGGGATGTGGTCATGGAGCCGACGCGCATCTATGTCAAACCCTTGCTCGAGGCCTTGTCCCTGCACAGTGTCGCCATCAAAGGCATGGCGCACATCACCGGCGGTGGCTTGCTCGAGAACGTGCCCCGTATTCTCGGGGACGGCCTTGCGGCGCGGCTGCACCGTGACGCCTGGGCCATGCCGGCGCTGTTCGACTGGCTGCAGGCCAACGGCGGTGTGGCCGACGCCGAGATGCATCGCGTGTTCAATTGCGGCATAGGCATGGTCGTCGTCGTCGCGGCCGATCAAGCCGATGCCGTGGTGGGCACGCTCCAGACCCAGGGTGAGCAGGTGTTCCGGTTGGGTGAAATCGTCGAGCGTGAACCCGGCGCGCCACAGACCGTGGTGGTCTGATTCTCCGCTCAAGCCCAGTACCGTGACAGGGCATCGACGACGCGGCTGGTCGCGCCGGCTCCAAGGCAATCGATCACCTGGCGATCTGGCAGCGAACGCAGCCAGGTCAGTTGGCGTTTGGCCAGGCGCCGGGTGGCGGCGATGGCTTGCTGGACGGCATCGTCCAGCGTCGTGTCGCCATCCAGATAACTCCATAGCTGGCGATACCCCACGCAGCGCACCGATGGCATTCCGGGATGCAAGTCGGAGCGTGCGTGCAGGGCGGCGACTTCAGCCAGCAGCCCGGCATCCATCATGGCCAGATAGCGCTGCGCGATGCGCGCATGCAGTATCGACCGATCGGAAGGCTCCAGACTGATCGTGACGTATTGGTACGGTTCTTCCTCTTGACGTGTCTGGCGGGTCAGCAGGCTGGACATGGGCTGGCCGCTCAGGCGGCAGATTTCCAGGGCTCGTTGGATGCGTTGGCTGTCGTTGGGCGACAGGCGGTGCGCGGTGGCCGGATCCAGAATGGCAAGCTGGCGGTGCAGGGCGGGCCAACCCAGTTCCGCTGCTTGCCGCTCGATGTCGGCGCGCAGTGCCGCATCGGCCTGCGGCAGATCGTCCAGGCCCTCACGCAAGGTCTTGTAGTACAGCAGCGTGCCGCCGCACAGCAAGGGCAGGCGGCCGCGCGCGCGAATATCGGCGATGAGCGCCAGGGCGTCTTGCCGGAAGGCCGCTGCGGAATAGCTCTCGGCCGGGTCGCGGATGTCGAGCAGATGCTGGGGCAGGCGCGCGCGCTCGTCCGTCGAGGGTTTCGCCGTGCCGATGTCCATGCCACGATAGATCGTGGCCGAGTCCATGTTGATGACCTCGATCGGCCAGCGTTGCGCCAATGCAAGCGTGCTCGCGCTCTTGCCGGCGGCGGTGGGGCCGGTCAGGCAGGGGACGACGATGCTCATTGGCCGCGCATGAACAGCTTGTCGAGGTCGCCCAGCGGCCATTGCACCCAGGTGGGGCGTCCGTGGTTGCATTGGTCGGCCCGTTCGGTCTGCTCCATCTTGCGCAGCAGGGCGTTCATTTCGTCCAGGGTCAGGCGGCGATTGGCGCGCACCGCGCCATGGCAAGCCATGCTGGAGAGCAACTCGTTGCGCTGTTCTGTCAAGCGCGGCGAACTGCCCACGGCGGCCAGGTCGCGCAGAACGTGGCGCGCCATGGCTTCGATATCGCCACTGGCCAGCAGCGCGGGCACCGCGCGCACCACGAGCGAAGACGGGCCGGCGGGGCGGACCGTCAGACCCAGGTCGGTCAGGGTGTCCTGGTATTCCTCAACCAGGCCGATGTCTTTTTCCGACGCGTTGAACACCACGGGGACAAGCAATTCCTGGCGCGGCAGGCCGCGGGTGTCCATGGCGTGTTTCAGTTGTTCGTAGACCACCCGTTCGTGGGCGGCGTGCATGTCGACCAGCACGAGGCCCGCGCGATTCTGCGCCAGGATGTAGATGCCGTGCAGTTGCCCCAGCGCCATGCCCAAAGGGAAATCATCCGCGGTGGCGCTGTCGCCTGTTGGGCGTTGGAAAACGGCTGGCCCGTCGAAGGGGCTCTCCGACGCGGAACCATCTGTGACCGAATCCGCCGCCCCAGGGCCCACCGCGACCGGCAGTGGGCGATAGGCTGCCTGCCAGCCACTCGCGTCACGGCCGGCATCGTGTAGCGTGAAGGCTTGTTGACGCGGTGCGGGAATGTAGCTATTGGCGTTGTGCGTGCCCGGGGAGGGTTGGCTGGCAGGGACGTGTTCCGAGGCGGGGGCCGGGGTGAAACCGGCTGCCTGTGCGACCGCGGTCTCATCGGGCAAGCCGGGGCCGCCGGCTTGCGCAAGTGTCTGGCCCAGGGTCTGGGCCACGAATCGATGCACGGCGCCGCTGTCGCGGAACCGGACTTCATGCTTGGCGGGGTGCACGTTGACGTCGACGGTACCCGGATCCACGGCCAGGAACAACACATAGGCCGGCTGGCGATCGCCGTGCAGGACATCGGCATAGGCCTGTCGCACGGCGTGCGATACCGTGCGATCCTTGACGTAGCGTCCGTTGACGTAGAGGTACTGCCTGTCGGCCCGGCCTCGGGCATACGTGGGCCGCGTGATGACACCGCGCAGGGTGATCAGGCCATGGGATTGTTCCGTGGGCAGGCATTGCCCCAGGAAGTCGGTGCCGAGGATGTCGCGCATGCGCTGCGTGACGTCCGCGGCGCGCCATTGCTTCTGCGGCTTGTCGTTATGGAACACCCGGATGCCGATGTGCGGGTGCGCCAGCGCCATGCGCTCGAGCGCGTCCACGCAATGGCCGTATTCCGTGGCCTCCGATCGCAGAAACTTGCGCCGGGCCGGGACGTCGTCGAACAGTTGGCGGACATCCACGGTGGTGCCGGTGGCACCGGCGGCCGCGCTGGGGGATGCGTCGCCGCCGCTGATCTGCCAGGCTTGGTCCGCACCGATTGCGCGCGAGGTGAGCGTGACCCGCGCCACCGATGCGATCGAGGCCAGTGCCTCCCCTCGAAAGCCCATGGACGCCACCGATTCGAGCTCTTCAAGGGTGCGGATCTTGCTGGTGGCGTGGCGGGCCAGCGCCAGTGCGAGCTCTTCCCGGGGGATGCCGGTTCCGTCGTCGCGCACGGCGATGCGGCGTATGCCGCCGCCGTCGAGGCGCACGTCGATGTTGCCGGCCCCGGCATCGACGGCGTTCTCGAGCAGTTCTTTCAACACCGACGCCGGTCGTTCGATGACCTCGCCGGCGGCGATCTGACTGATCAGCGTATCCGGCAGTGCGGCGATGTGGTGGCGTTCGGACATGAGGTCTTGTGTTGGCGGGAAGCGGATGGAAAAGGGCACATCGGCGGGACGACGCCATGACGATTTTAAGGCAACGCCGCAGTGCGCCCGAGGCAGGACCCCATCCGTCCATTTATAGAGGCGCATCGAGCGGACGGCTTGCCCGGTATAGTCTTGCGCCCCGTTACATCTGTGGCGGCCGAGGATTTCGCCGGCGCGGATGTTTGGGCTATATTGCAGCTTCCGGCCGGCCTGCGCCCAGGCCCGGCCACCGTCTTCCGGTAGTGTACCCATATGCCCGATATCCTGAACATGATCCTCCACATTGACCAGTACATGGGCGCGTGGGTGACACAGTACGGGCTCTGGATCTACCTCGTGCTGTTCCTGATCATCTTCTGCGAAACCGGCTTGGTCGTGGTGCCGTTCCTGCCGGGCGATTCGCTGCTGTTCATCGCCGGCGCCTTTGGAGCGTCGGAACTGATGAATCCCGTATTGCTGGCGGTCTTGCTGACCGCCGCCGCGGTTCTAGGCAATTCCGTGAATTACGTTATTGGGCGGCTTGTCGGACCCCGCGTGTTCTCCAGCAATCTGCGGTTCCTGGATCGCAACGCCTTGATCAAAACCCATGCGTTCTATGAAAGGCACGGGGGAAAGACCATTGTGTTGTCGCGTTTTCTTCCCTTGATCCGCACATTCGCGCCTTTCGTGGCCGGCGTGGCGGCCATGAATTTCTTCCGCTTCCAGATGTTCAACATCAGCGGGGCGGTGCTGTGGGTGGTCGGGTTGATCACCCTGGGCTACTTCTTCGGCAACGTACCCATTATCAAAGAGCACCTGAACACGATCGTGCTCATCGGGGTTGGGGCGGCGATCGTGCCGGTGGTCCTGGGCGCCTTGTGGAAGGTCTGTAAGCGCGCGTCGGCGTCCTGATCCGCTGGCGCGTTGCGCGACCCGGGCCTGGCCGGGTCGCCTCACACACGGGTTCCATGCCGTCGCGGCGCACTGTGTGTCGCTCAGGTCAATGTCACGCGCGCCGGGCGAGGGCCGGGTTGGTCGCGAAATAATCCTTGATGCCGGCGAGCATCGCGTCGGCGATCTTGGCCCGGTGTTTCGGGTTGAGCAACAGGCGCTCTTCCTGCGGGTTGCTGATGAAGGCCGTCTCGACCAGGATGGATGGGATGTCTGGCGCCTTCAACACCGCGAATCCCGCGCGGTTCACCTGTCGGCTGTGCAAGCGATTGACCTTGGAGATCTCGTCGAGCACCCGGCTTCCCACCTTGATCGAATCCGTGATCTGTGCAGACGTCGAGAGATCCAACAGCACCCGGGCCACCTGCTTGTTGTGAGTCGCTAGATCCACGCCGCCGATCAGGTCGGCGTCGTTCTCGCGCTTGGCCATCCAGCGCGCGGCGGCGCTGGTGGCGCCGTGACGCGATAGCGCGAATACGGAAGACCCCCGGGCGCTGGGCTTGATCCAGGCGTCGGCGTGGATAGACACGAACAGGTCGGCCTTGACGCGCCGCGCCTTCTGTACACGCACGTACAGGGGCACGAAGTAATCCTTGTCGCGCGTGAGATAGGCGCGCATGTTGGGTTGCGCGTCGATGAGCCTCTTCAGATGGTGGCCGATGAGAAGAACGATGTTCTTCTCGTGGGTGCCCTGTGGACCGGTGGCGCCGGGGTCTTCGCCACCGTGGCCCGGATCGAGCGCGATCAACAGTGGCCGGTCGGGGTTGTCGCGGTCCTCCGCGACGGGTGGCAGCGGGTTGCGGCGCCGCGCGGTGCGTGGGACTTCTTGCCCCTTCACAGTGGGGATGGGGGCCTGGTCCGGTGAATTCCGGGCCAGTTGCTCCAGGACGGCGGCCAGCGGATCGTTGTCGGCGCTGTCCTTGGTGAGGGCCATCAGTGGATCATGAGCGACCTTGGGGTAAAGATCCAGCACCAGTCGATACTTGTACTTGCCCACCGGCTTCAGCGTGAAGATCTGCGGTGCGATGGGCTGTTTCAGGTCGAATACCAGGCGCACCACATGGGGCCGGTTCTGCGCCACCCGTATCGAGGCGATGTAGGGGTCGTTCGGTTTGACCTCCGACACCAGTTGCTTGATGGCATGGTTCATGGACACCCCTTCGATGTCGACCACCATGCGATCGGGGTGCTCGAGCACGAAATGCTCGGCCTTGAGCTCGGTGTCGAGTTCCAGGGTGACCCGGGTGTATTCGTCGGCCGGCCAAGTGCGGACGGCCAGGATGGTGGCGGCGTGCGCTGCGCGCGGAATCAGTGGGAGAATCAGCAGCGTGGAGCCGACCGTCAGGAGTTGGCGCCGGGAGAGTCCTTTGGCAGGAAGTCCGGCAGCCGGGGGGCAAGTGTTTTCAGCCATAGTCGTCCTCGGTCGCTTTGTGCGGTCAGGCTGGCCAGTCGTCCGGGGTCGGCATACTGAAGATGGATGTCGAGATCGGGCGGGGGAAGCAAACCCCCCGCATGCTCGGGCCATTCGATCAAAACCACTGCGTTTTTGTGCAGGATTTCTCTGAACCCAGCATCCAGCCATTCGCGTGGATCGCTAAACCTATAGAAATCAAGGTGATAGCAGTATAAGTTAAAAACATTATAACTTTCAAGGATGGCGTAGCTAGGACTTTTTATTCTTCCGGTGACGCCAAGGGCCCGCAAAAGGGCTCGGACGAAACTGGTTTTGCCGGCGCCAAGCTCGCCATGCAGATGGATGTGGCCACCCGTCTCGATGCCGTCGCAGCGACCGGCAAGCAATGGCGCCAGTAACATGGCGAACGCTTTCGTGGCCTCTTCGTCTTGCAAGTAGAGGTCAGATGGTTCCGAATTCCGGCTTTCTCGCATTATGGGAAGGCTCGCGTCAATGGGGGGCGATGGCCAACCACAGAGGGATGGTCAGGGCCGAGATCAAGGTGCCGAGCGACATCACCGTGGCCGTCAGGCGCCCGTTTCCCCCCATGCGATTAGCCAGGACATGGGCCGACGACGAGGCCGGCAAGGCGCTGAATAGCAACAGTATTTCGCGCTCCAGGGTGGGCAGATGCATGATCCAGCCGATGAAAATCGCCGCGATCGGGTTCAGGATCAGGCGCACCGACACCATCCAGGTGATCAGTTTGGCCGCCTGGGCGCCGCCGGAAAGCGACAGCGCCGCGCCGACGCACAGCAGCCCCATCACGATGGCCGCCTCGCCCAGCCGGCCCAGGGCCGTGTACAACGGGGCCGGCACCGGAATCGCCAGGAAGTTGAATGCCAGACCGGTGACCGTGGCGATGATGAACGGGTTGCGCGCGACTTCGCCCAGCATGCCGCCCTTGCGTTGCCGTGCCAGGGCATGGACGGCCGCGACGTTGGCGAAAGGTACGGCGAACCCCGCCAGCACCGCCATGGTGGCCTGGCCGGCGGTCCCACCGAGGGCGGCCGCCATCGACAGGCCGATATAGGTGTTGAAGCGGTAGGCGCATTGCGCCGTTGACGCGTGATCGATGGGGTCGGGGCGCAACACGGGCACTGCCAGCCAAGCCATGGCGACGCCGCATGCAAGCAGCGCCAGCGTGGCCTCGAACAGGGTGGCCGCACCACCCAGGCTGAGCGGCGCGCGCGCGATGGCGTGGAACAGCAGCGCCGGAAACAGCACGAAATAAACCAGTCGTTCCGTGTTCTGGAAGAATTCGCGCGAAAACCCCAAGCGGTGATACAGCGCCCAGCCGAGTCCGATCAGCAGGAAGTCGGGAAGAACCAGATGGAGAACGGACATGCGTGAGTGTTCTGAGAGTGAAAACGTCTGGTGTCGGGTGGGCGGGCCAGGGCGTCAGGCCAGGATGAAGGGCCGGCCGGTGACGGGCGTGGTGGGCACCGCCAGGTCTTGTTTCGCGATGATGCCCGCCTGGCGGGCCTTGTGTCCGGCCTGGATGGCGAGTTTGAAGGCTTCGGCCATGAGGGCCGGGTCGTGGGCGTTGGAGACGGCGGAATTCAGCAGCACGGCGTCGAAACCCATTTCCATGGCCTGGGCCGCGTCTTTGGGGGAGCCGATGCCGGCATCGATGACCAGCGGCACGTCGGTGATGCGTTCGCGCAGTGTGCGCAAGGCGTAGGGATTAACCAGGCCCTGGCCGGAGCCGATGGGGGCGCCCCAGGGCATGAGCACGCGGCAGCCGGCATCGAGCAGGCGCTGGCAGGTGACGAGGTCTTCGGTGCAGTAGGGGAACACTTCGAACCCCAGCTTGACCAGCGCCGCGGCGGCTCGCACCAATTCCACCGGATCGGGTTGCAGCGTGTAGCTGTCGCCGATGACTTCCAGCTTGATCCAGTTGGTGTCGAAGACTTCGCGCGCCATCTGTGCGAGGGTGATGGCTTCGTCCGCCGTGTAGCAGCCGGCGGTGTTGGGCAGCAGGTGGGCGCCGCTTTGGCGGATGATGTCCAGGAAACCCTGGCCCGACGCGTTCTGGACGGGTTTGCCCACGCCCTGGACGAGTTGTCGTTTCAGGCTGACGGTGACGACGTCGGCCTCGGCGGCTTCGATGGCCTGTCGCAGTATGTGCGGTGACGGATAGCCGGCGGTGCCGAGGAAGAAGCGGCTGTTGAGCGAGGTGCCTGCGATGTCGAAAGGCATGGTCAGCCTCCGGTGATGGGTTCGAAAGTCGTGACCGCGTCGTGGTCGTTCAACACATAGCGGGAACGCGCCTGGCGCGCGACATAGTCGCCATTGACGGCGCTGGCCGTGGCGTTCGGCCCGGCGTTTGGAAACACCGTTCGCAGCAGGTCGTCCAGGGTCGTTGACGCCGCGACAATGTGCTCGGCGCCATTCACGGTGACGGAAATCGTGGTCATGTCGATTGTGTGCGCGGATGTTGGAAATTCAGGGTCGTGAGAGCTTCTTCGACGATCGCCGGCGCGATCAGCCATCCGTGACGGAATAGACCATTGATGCGGGTAAGCCCGGTTTCGTGTTCGATGCGGGGCAGGTTGTCGGCCAGCGCCGGACGCAGATTGGTTTCATTATGAACCAGGCGCGCTTCGGCCAGTGCCGGCATGACGCTGTGCGCGGCGGCGAGCAACTCCACCGTTGATCGCAATGATACAGGAGACCGGTCTTCGCTTTCTATTTCGCTGGCGCCTATGACCACGATGTCTCCGGGTCGCGGAACCAGATAGACGCGATGGCGCGGATGCAAGAGGCGGATCGGACGGTTCAGCCGCACGCCGGGGGCGTGCACCCAGAAAATCTCACCGCGCACGCCACGCACCTGGCGGCAGGAAATGGCGGTGTCGGTCTCGGAGACGCCTTCGTCGCGCGCGCCGGTGCCGCGCACATCGAACACATGGTCGAACTCCCGGGTCGTGCGGCCGTCATGCAGCGTGCGGGCGGAAAGCCGTGTCACCGTGGTGTTCCAATGCCATGTGACCGTGTCTCCCGTGGAGGCTTGCAGCGCTTGCATGGCCTGCACGGTGTGCAGTTGTCCCTCGTGTGGCAGCAGCCAGGCTTGCGAGGGGCCGTGCACATCGGGTTCCAGCTCCGTCAGTTCCGCGACGCTGATCGGCTGGGGCAGGTGCCCGGCCGGCGCCTTGTCGTCGAGCAACCGGATCATGCGTTGCGCGGCGCCGGTGTCCGGCCGATGCGCCACCAGCAGGCTGCCCGCGCGGCTGAACGCCACCGGCCGGGCCAGCGTCGGAAGCAAATCGGCCCAGAGCTCTATGGAGCGCACCCCGTAGTTGAAGACACTCATGTCCGCCGACTCGAGTTCCGCCGTGGGGCTGAGCATGCCGGCGGCGGTCCAGCCCGCGGCGCCCCGGGCGTCCGGCCCCGGCGCGGGGTCGAAGATGTCGACGATGTGGCCGTGCCGGGACAACCGCAGAGCAAGCAGGCGGCCAAGCAGGCCAGCTCCAGCGATACCAAGTTTCATTGCGATAGACCCGCGAGGATTCCGGACCGCCGAAGCCTTGATGACGGCCCCGGGCCGGCCGATGGGGCCGGGTGGACGTTCCGGAATATGGATGTTTTGTAAAATTCGGACAGATTGGCAAGAATCGGCCCGTTTTTTTCAAAAAAACGGTACAATATGTTCCTAATAACGAGACATATTCCATGGCTATTATAAAGCAAGCGCAGAACGAAGACCCCGCCATCGACGGCAATACGCCTGCGATGCGGCTGTTTTCGTTGCTGGAAGTCATCGCTCAGAAAGATCAGTTCTTTTCCCTGCAAAGCCTGGTCGAGGAACTGGGGTTGCCCAAGCCCACGCTGCATCGCATGCTGCAGCAGCTCGAAGGCGCCGGCATCATCCAGCGCGACGGTGATGGCCGCCAGTACAGCCCGGGCCTGCGCCTGCGCCGCATGGCCGAGAACCTGCTGTTGAACAACACGGTGCATGGCGCGCGCCACGCAGTGTTGCGCCAACTGGTGGAAGAAGTTGGCGAAAGCTGCAATATCACGACTTGCTCCGGTGACGAGGTGCTGTATCTGGATCGTGTCGAAACCGTGGCGCCGTTGCGGTTTTATCTGCGCCCTGGTTCGCGTGTGCCCTTGCACTGTTCCGCTAGCGGCAAACTGTTCCTGGCGCAGATGACGCAATTGCAGCGGCGGCGCCTGCTGGCGCAGTCATCCCTGACCCGCTACACCGAGAAAACCCTGGTCACCCCCGAACAGGTCGAACAGGAAATCGAACGCGTGCGGCGCGATGGCTTCGCCAAGGACGACGAGGAGTTCCTGCCGGGGCTGCTTTGTGTGGCGGTCATGGTGCCGGTCGAACAGGGCAAGTCGAACATGGCGGTGGCCATCCAGGCGCCCATCATGCGCATGACAGCCGATAAATCTCTTTCGTGCCTGCCGGCGCTGCAACGCGCCGCACAGGCGCTGGCCAGCATCGAAGCGGCCAACAACGCCGAGGGCTGATCCTCGCTGCCGGTGTGCCGCCCGTCAACAGCTTGACCATCAAGCCTGACGGGATGGCACAATCAGCGTGTCGGGCTGTCGGATCAGTAATTTTTGCTGTGGATTCATCATGCCCGAAACCTCCACTTTGTCGCCACCCGTGCGCCTTGTGCGCGCCCGAGAGCTGTTCGGCTTCGACTGCCGGCTCGACATCCCGGTGTTCTGCGAGCCGGACGAACACGTGCCCGACGTGGATCCGGCCTATCGCTTCAACGAGGATGCGACGCTGGCCATTCTGGCGGGGTTCGCCGGCAACCGCCGGGTGATGCTGCAGGGTCTGCACGGCACTGGCAAATCCACCCACATCGAACAGGTGGCCGCGCGCCTGAACTGGCCGTGCGTGCGGGTCAATCTCGATGGGCACGTCAGCCGTCTCGATCTGGTGGGCAAAGACGCCATCGTGGTGCGCGACGGGCTGCAGGTGACCGAGTTCCAGGAGGGAATCGTTCCCTGGGCATTGCAGCGGCCTGTCGCCCTGGTGTTCGACGAATACGACGCCGGCCGCCCGGACGTCATGTTCGTCATCCAGCGCATGCTGGAGCGGGAGGGGCGGTTCACGCTGCTGGACCAGAATCGCGTCATCCATCCACATCCGTATTTCCGGCTGTTCGCCACGTCCAACACGCTGGGCCTGGGCAACCTGAACGGGCTGTATCACGGTACCCAGTTGCTCAACCACGCGCAGCTCGACCGCTGGAACATCGTGGCCACTTTGAACTATCTCTCCCCCGAGGAAGAAGCCCGCATCGTCCTGGCCCGGGTTCCCGAGCTGGACACCGACGAGGGGCACCGGTTGGTTTCGGGCATGGTCGCCCTGGCCGGGCTGACCCGCAAGGGGTTCGAGGTCGGCGATCTTTCCACGTTGATGTCTCCCCGCACCGTGATCACCTGGGCCGAGAACAGCCGGATATTCGGCGACATTCGGCTGGCATTCCGTCTGTCATTCCTGAACAAGTGCGATGAGGCTGAACGTGCCATTGTCGTCGAGTACTATCAGCGGTGCTTCGACGACAATGCACTGGGGTCGATGGCCCCTCTCGCGGAATAGCGGCCATGGACAGCGCGCGACAGCTTGGCGAGCGGCGCCGCATCGACGACCTGTGCGCCGCGGTCCTGCGCGCGGCCACGGGCCATGCGCAACTGCATTTCGAGGCGGGACGGCTGTACGACGACGCGCGGCCGGTGCCGGTCCGCGCACCGCATCTTCGGGTCGAACCCCGGGACGATGGGTTACCCGCCCGGCGCGCGGTGGCCGACGCGGTGGCCTTGCGGCTACGCTATTCCAATTCGGCATTGCACGTGGATCTGGCACCGATCGAGCCGGTGGCCAGGCTGGTTTTCGAATGGCTGGAGCAATTGCGTGTCGAATCGCTGGTGCCCGATGAGTTGCCGGGCATGCGCGGCAATCTCGAACGACGCTATCGCGAGTGGTCGGCGGGGTTCTTCGCGTCGGGATCGGCCGACACCAGCGTCGGGGTGTTGTTGTTCTCGCTCTCGCAAATTGTCTGGAGCCGCCTGACGTCGCGTGCCTTGCCCGATGAGGTCACCGATTTCCTGGAGCCCACCCGCGCCGCGCTCGCGCCGGTGCTTGGACCCTCGCTCGCCGGCATTCGCCGCGAGCGCGCCGACCAGGCGGGCTTCGCCCCGCACGCGCTTGCCATCGCGCACGAGATCGCACAACGGGTCCAGGCCGAAATCGACGATGAGCCTCAAGCCGGCCGCTCACGGCCGGGCGCCCTGATGCTCGATCTGGAGTTCGATCAGGACGACACCGTGGCGTTCCCGCCGGTACAGACGGCGACAAGCGCATCGTATCGCGCGCTGGGCGGCCAGTATCGGATATTCACCACGCGCTACGATCAAGAGTGTGAGGCGTCGGATCTGGTGCGCGCCGGTCTGCTGAGGGAATATCGCGACCGCCTCGATCAACGTATCGCGAAGCAAGCCGTCAATGTGCCGCGTCTGACCCGCGCGTTGCGTGCCGTTCTGGCACTGCCGCGTCGCGATGGCTGGTTGTTCGGCCAGGAAGAGGGCGCTGTGGACGGCCGCCGGCTGGCGCAATTGGTCAGCTCGCCGGGCGAACGCCGCCTGTTCCGCCGCGATCGGTTCGTTCCGGTCGCCGATGCGGCGGTCGCGCTTCTGATTGATTGCTCAGGCTCGATGCGCGCCAACATTGAATCAGTGGCGGTCATGGTCGATGTGCTGATGCGGGCGCTCGAGCAGGCCGGTGTGCCAACCGAGGTTCTTGGTTTCACCACGACTGCCTGGAATGGCGGCCGGCCCCGGCAAGAGTGGCTGTCCACGGGACGCCCCGCTTTGCCGGGCCGGCTCAACGAGCTGCGTCACTTGGTTTTCAAGTCGGCACAGACGAACTGGCGTCGCGCCCGCCGTCCATTGGCGGCGCTGCTGAAGAGTGATTTGTTTCGCGAAGGGGTGGACGGCGAGGCCGTGGACTGGGCCTGCGCGCGCCTGCTGGGCCAGGATGCGGGCCGGCGGGTGCTGGTGGTGTTTTCGGACGGCTGCCCCATGGACAGCGCGACCAATCAAGCCAACGATGATTTCTACCTCGACAACCATTTGAAGGCGGTGATCACGCGCAACACGCGCCAACACGGGATCGACATCCGCGGTGTGGGAGTGGGGTTGGATCTTGGCGCCTACTACCCGCGCTCAGTGGCGGTGGATCTTGAGAAGGGTCTGGACAACGGCGTATTCGACGAGCTGGTTCAGTTACTTGGAGGCCGGCGTCGGCGTTGAGGTGCCGGCCTGCACCGCCGTGACCGCGATGACGTTGTAGATGTCATCCGCGGAGCAGCCTCGCGACAGATCGTTGGCGGGTTTGTTCAGCCCCTGCAGAAGCGGGCCCACGGCGCTGGCATGACCCAACCGTTCGGTGAGCTTGTAGCCGATGTTCGCCGCATCCAGGTTGGGGAAGATCAACACATTGGCGCGCCCGCCCAGGGCGGAGTTCGGAATCTTCCGGCGCGCGATGTCGGGCACGATGGCGGCGTCCAGTTGCACCTCGCCATCCAGACGCAGGTCCGGGGCCCGCTCGCGGACCAGTTGCGCGGCGCGCGATACCTTGTCCACCGATGGATGCCGTGCGCTGCCCTGTGTCGAGAATGACAGCATCGCGACTCGTGGCTCGGTGTTCAACAACTGGCGGGCACTGGCGGCGGCGGCCAGCGCGATGTCGGCCAATTGTTCCGCATCCGGGTCGATGACTAATCCGCAGTCGGAGAAAATCATGGCGTGGGTGTCGCCGTGAAACGGTTCCTGGCGTGCCATGATGAAGAAGCTTGAGACCAGGCGATTGCCGGGTTTGACGCCGATCAGTTGAATGGCGTGGCGCACCACGTCCGCCGTGGTGTGGACGGCGCCGGCCACTGAGCCATCGGCATGGCCCAGGCGCACCATGAGGTCGGCGAACGCCAGGGGGTCCAGCGCCGCCCTGGCTGCCGTGTCAGGGGTCATGCCGCGTGCGCGGCGCAATTCGAGCAGGGTGTCGACGGCCTCGGAAAAGAATGGCGACGAGGCGGGTTCAACCAGATCGATTCCACTCAGATCCACGCCTTGTTCGGCCGCCCGCGCGGTGATTCGCGCGGGGTCGCCAACGATACTGATGTCGGCGATGCGGTCGCGATGCGCGCGCGCGCCGGCTTGCAGGACTCGCGCATCATCGCCTTCACAGAGGACGATCCGGCGCGGCGCCAGGCGGGCCTGGCTGATGATGTTATCCAGTACATCCATGGACGAGGGCTCCATGTTGAAAAAAAATGGGCCCTCGCCATTGATCAGCGCAGCGACATGAGATCAATGGATGAATCGAGGGCCACATGTAAAGCAGTGTGACGTCAGACGTAGTCTTTGTACTTGTCGAGCAGGCGCACCGGCTTGGACAATGCGTCACGCCGGAACGGGTCGCCCAGTTCGCGCGTGCACATGATCTCGATGATGGTCGTCTTGCCTTCGTTCATCTGCCGGTCGACCGCCTTCTTCAGCGCCGGGCCAACGTCTTCAAGTCTGTCCACCGTCACGCCTTCGGCGCCCATGGCCCGGGCGATACCGGCGAAGCTTTGGTTGTCCAGTTCGCCCGCGACGAAACGGCGGTTGTAGAAATCGACCTGATTCTTCTTTTCCGCGCCCCATTGGCGGTTGTGGAAGACCACCGCGGTCACCGGAATGTTGTGGCGCACGCAGGTCATGGTTTCCATCAGGCTCATGCCCCAGGCGCCGTCCCCGGCGTACGAGATCGCCGGACGGTCGGGCGCGGCCACTTTGGCGCCGATGATGGTGGGGAACGCGTAGCCGCAGTTGCCCCAGCTCATGGCGGCGAACATGCTGCGCGGCCGCTCGAATCGCAGGTAACTGTTGGCCACCGAGTTGATGTTGCCGATGTCCGTCGACACCATGGCATTGGCGGGCATGGCTTTTTCCAGTTCACGCAAGACCTGGCGCGGGTGCAGATAGTTGCCTGGTTCTTTTTTCTGCTCTTCGATCATGTCCAGACTGTACGGGTCTTTTTCGTGCGTCCAGTCGTCGAGCTCCTTTTCCCACGCGGCTTTCTCGGTCTGGATGTCCTTGGCGCGGGCGTCCTTTGTGGCGTCACACGCCAGGGTGCGGCCGGCCAGGCGCTGCGTCAGAGCGGTTGCCGCCGCCTTGGCGTCGCCGCAGATGCCGACGGTGATCTTCTTGACCAGGCCGAGCATCTTGTTGTCGGCGTCGATCTGGATGATCTTGGCGTTCTTGGGCCAGTAGTCCATGCCGTGCTGAGGCAGTGTGCCGAAGGGCCCCAGACGGGTTCCCAGCGCCACGACGACGTCGGCCTTGGCGATGAGCTTCATGGCCGCCTTGGACCCCTGGTAGCCCAGCGGACCGCACCATAGCGGATGGCTGGCCGGGAAGGAGTCGTTGTGCAGATAGCTGTTGACCACGGGGGCGCCAAGGCGTTCGGCCAGCGCCTTGCACTGGTCGACCCCATCGGCCATGACCACGCCGCCACCGGAAATGATGACCGGGAACTTGGCCTGGGCGAGCAGGTCAGCCGCCGCGTTCAGGCTGTTTTCGCCGCCGGCGCCACGCTCGAGGCGCTGCGGTTGTGGGATTTCAGCCGTGATCTCACCGTAGAAGTAATCGCGGGGGATGTTCAATTGCGTGGGGCCCATTTCGGACAGGGCACGGTCGAAGCAGCGCCCGGTGTATTCCGCCATGCGGGCGGGATGTGTGACGTGGCCCTGGTATTTCGTGAATTCCTGGAACATGGGCAATTGCTTGGCTTCCTGGAAGCCACCCAGCCCGATGCCCATGGTGCCGGCTTCCGGCGTGACGATCACGACTGGGGAGTGGGCCCAGTACGCGGCCGCGATGGCCGTGACGCAATTGCTGATGCCTGGGCCGTTCTGGCCGATGACGACGCCGTGGCGCCCGCTCACACGCGCGTAGCCGTCGGCCATGTGCGCGGCGCCTTGTTCGTGCACCACGGGGATGAGACGAATGCCAGCGGGTGCGAAGATGTCCATGGCGTCCATGAACGCCGACCCCATGATGCCGAACATTTCGGTCACGCCGTTGGCGGCCATTGTTTCGACAAAGGCTTCGGAGGGGGTCATTTTCTGGGGCCCGGAGGGAACGGTGGTCTTGTTGGTGCTCATGTCGGATTCCTCGATGGATCAGTGGCGGCCGGACTTCCTCGCCGATTTAGTGATGGAACATGAAATTCCGATTACAGGAATTTCTAGTCATCCTATGCTTGTTTTTTTTTGCGGTCAATGGAAATTATTAAATATGGAACTTTTTATCTCGTTTTATAAAATCAAGGTGAGTCTTGGAGAGCTTGAAAAGTCAGTGTCCATGCCGGTGTCCAGAGGGGCACCCGATGGGCATGGGTTTAACTGGCGTATGCGAAATGCCGACTCTGGCTCTAGACCACCCCCGGGCGATCTCCTAACTTAGCTGCATGCAAAACCCAATAGACGCGCTTCGGGCGTGGTCGCACAAGGAGATACAGGATGTCTGATGAATCGTTGACCCGTTTGCTGAAGGAGTTCGGCGCCGCTTGGAATCGCCACGATATCGAAGCGCTCATGGCCTGCATGCATGAAGAGTGCGTGTTCGAGGCGGTGGCGGGGCCGGAAGTCTATGGCGCGCGCCACGAGGGGCCGCAGGCCGTGCGCAAGGCGTTCGAGTCGGCATGGCTCACGATTCCCGACGCGCAGTGGCGGAACCCGAAAGTCTGGGTCAAGGATGACCAGGGGGTCATGGAATCCACGTTCACCGGCACGGCGGCCGACGGCGCGCGCATCGAGGCCAACATGGTGGATTTGATCGTGTTCCGCGACGGCAAGATCCTGCTCAAGAATGCGTTCCGCAAGAACCGCCCTCCGATCGCCGCCTGAATTCCTTCCCCGGGCCGCGCCGCCAGGTCGTGCCCGGTTCCCAATGCATTAGCGGAGTCATCATGGCTGCCAGTCCAGAATCTGTTCGTCCCGATGTCGCCGGTGCGGCGCACTCGGCCTCGTTCAATGAAAGCCCTTACGATCCCCTGTTCGATCCCCTGGTCAGTCGCACCGGGCGCGGCCAGGCCTATGCGCCCACCTATTGGGTGGGGACCGCCGGCACACCGCCCGAGGATGACGGGCCGGTCACTGCCGACATGGATGCCGACGTCGTGATCATCGGCTCCGGGTTCACCGGGCTGTCGACGGCGTTGCACTTGGCGCAGGAGCACGGAATCCGCGCGATCGTGCTGGAAGCCAACCGGGCTGTGTGGGGCTGCACCAGTCGCAACGGCGGACAGGGCCAGAATGCGTCGGGCCGGCTGTACCGATCTCAGTGGATTCAACGCTGGGGGGTGGACGTGGCCAAGCGCCTCGATGCGGAGATTCGCGGCGGGTTCGAATACTGGAAGAGCATCGTTGCCACGATGGATTGCGATGCCCAGCCCGGCGGCCATTTATACACGGCGCATCGCGCCAAGAAGGTTCCGTTCCTCGAGAATGAGGCCCGGGTCATGAAGGAAGTGTTCGGCTATGACACCCGCATGTTGAGCCGCGAGGAATTGCACGAGCGGTATGTCTGCGACCAGGAGGCCGTGGGTGCGCTGCTGGAGCCCGACGGTGTCGGCATCCATCCTTTGAAGCTCGCGTTTGGTTACATACGCAAGGCCCGCGCCCTGGGGGTGAAGATCCATCCGGCCAGCCCGGTGCTGGGCTGGGAAACCGTGGGGGGTGTGCATCATCTGCGCACGCCAGGCGGCGTGGTGCGTGCCCGCCGCGTGGCGGTGGCCACCGGCGGCTATACACCACAGGGGCTGCACAAGAGCCTGACCAACAAGATCATGCCCATCCTGTCGAACTCGATGGTGACCCGGCCATTGACCAGCCAGGAACGCGAGGTGGCCGGCATCAAGACCACGACGTTCATCACGGATACGCGCACGCTGCGTTTCTATTATCGGTTGATGCCGGATGGCGCGATGCAGATTGGCAGCCGTGCCGCCCTGACCGGCGCCGACGCCACGAATCCCGCACACCTGCAGTTGCTCAAGGATGGTCTGGCCCGGAAGTTCCCGAGTCTCAAGGGGGTGCCCATCGCCTATTCATGGTGGGGCTGGGTGGATGTCAGCCACGACATGATGCCGCGCATCACGCAGCCCGACCCCGATCAACAGATTTTCTATGCCTTCGGCTATGGTGGCAACGGGGTGTCGTTCTCGACGCACGCGGGTCGGCGGTTGGCCGAGCGGGTCGCGGGCAAGGACAAGAAGGGTGATCACTGGAATCTGCCGATCTACAATTCGCCGTTGCCCGGGCATTTGTTCGCACCGTTCCGGCGCTTGGGACAGGCAATGCTCTACAAATATTATTATCTGCGGGACGAGCGGTTCTAGGGCGGTTTGGTTTAAGCCCTCATTGTGGCGTAAACCTGGCTCAATGCTTGAATGCCGGGCTCGATGCGCTGGCTGTCTATGGCGCTGAATCCCATGCGCATATAGTTATTGTTGTGCTGGTTGGCGTTGTGGAAAAACACATGGCCGGGCTCGATGCAGACTCCACGTTCCAGCGCGCGCGTCGCCAGTGTTTGCGTGTCGATGCCGGCTGGCGCCTGGACCCAGCAGGACGAGCCGCCGCTGGGGGCGCGTACTTTGAAATCCGGCAAATGTCGGTCCAGCGCGTCCACCAGCGCATGCGCGCGTCCTTCATACAGCAATGACAGCCGGCGCAACAATGAGTGGTGGTGGCCCAGCGAAATGAACAGTGCGAACGCGCGCTGTATATAGGCCGAGGGGTGGCGTAGCATGAGGCGGCGCAACGCGCGCAGTTCGTGAACCAGCTCCGCGGGTGCCACGATATAGCCTATGCGCAGGCCCGGCGCGAAGCTTTTCGACAAGCTGCCCACATAGATCACGCGGCCATTGGCATCGAGGCTCTTCAGCGCCGGTGTGGGTTTGTTGTCGTAGCGGTTCTCGGTTTCGTAGTCGTCTTCGATGATGATGAAGTCGGCCTCGTCGGCCATGGCCAGCAGCGCTTCGCGGCGCTCCAGAGGCAGCGTGACGGTCGTGGGACATTGGTGGCTGGGCGTCACGAACAGATAGTCGCAAGGCGTCAGGTGTGGCCCGATGCACAGGCCTTGTTCGTCTATGGGCAGCGGCAACAGGTGTGGCGTGCGGTGGGCGAACGTGTTGCGCGCATCGGGGTAGCCGGGGTCTTCCATGCCCACGACGGTGTGGCCCTGCACGAGCATGTCGGCCAGCAAGTACAGCGCATGTTGCGCACCCACCGTGATGACGATTTCCTCAGGGTTGGCCCATACGCCGCGCCGTGGTAGCACGCGCGTGCGGATTTCTTCGATGAGGGCCGAATCGTCGTTGGTGATCAGGTCGGGCGCCCAGCTTCGGATGTCAAGCACTGACAGCGCCTTGGTACAGCATTCGCGCCATTCAGCGGTGGGGAATTGGGTGGCGTCGAACTGCGCATAGACAAACGGGTAGGGCAACTTTTGCCAGTCGGCGGGTTTGGCGATGTTGCGCTGTGCTGAAGGCTGGAAGCTCAAGCGCTGGTGCCAAGTGGCCCGTGATGTGAGGGGGGACGGCATGTCGGTTTGCGGGCGGGGTGTTTCGCCCACCCGCCCCTTGAGAACATCAGTGGCCACGAAGTGGCCGCTGCGTTCTCGTGATTCCAGATAGCCTTCGGACTGCAGTTGCTGGTAGGCGAACACCACGGTGTTGCGCGCGATGCCCAGGCTGGTGGAAAGCAGGCGGCTGGAAGGCACTGGCGACCCGGGCGGCAGGTGGCCCGACAGGATCGCCGAGACGATCATCTGGCGAATCCGCCCCTGCAGGCTGATGTTCGAGTCGCTGACCTGTTCGAACAGGGAAGCCCACAGAATGGGAGAGGACGGTGCGGCGGGTTTCTGCATGGGGGTTGAAGCCTGGATGTTCCGACATCTGTGCGCGCTGGCGCCGGGGGGCCAGCGATGATGTTTGGGTCGATCATAGCCAACACGTCTGCGACAGGCAATGTTTCTGGGTTGGTGCCGGGCGATGCGGGGCTGCGCTCCCGCGAATTTCGGTGCTGGCGTCATGGTGGAATAAAAAAGCCCCGCCGCAAGAAACTTGGGCGAGGCAAGTGCCGGAGGCGCGCCGACTTCGTCGGATGGAGCAGTGGACTGGCGCGGAACCCCGGGGAATTCTGGTGTCGATCAGCGTGTCAGACCTTGCCTTTCCAGGGAATGAGGATCTTTTCGACGTAACGTATGATGAGGTCGAAGATGAAGGCGAAGAAGCCGATGACCAGGATGCCCATGATGACCGTGTCGCTGGCCAGATACTGCGCGGCATTGAGCACCATGAAGCCCAGGCCTCGGGCCGATGCCACCATTTCCGCCGCCACGAGGGTCGTCCACCCCACACCAATGCCGATACGCATGCCGGTGAAGATTTCGGGCATGGCCGCCTTCAGGATGACGTGCCAGATGATCTGTTGACGGGTGGCTCCCATCGCGTAGGCGGCATGGATCTGTTCGATGGAGACGGACTTCACTCCGGCGCGCGCCGCGATGGCCATGGGTGCGAATATGGCCAGATAGATGAGGAACGTTTTGGGGAACTCACCGATGCCGAACCAGATGATGACCAGCGGCAGGTAGGCCAGCGGAGGCAGAGGGCGGTAGAACTCGATGATGGGGTCGAACAGGCCGCGCACGACGCGGTTGACCCCCATCAGGATACCGATCGGTATGGCCGTGATCATCGCCAGGAAAAAGCCACCCAGGACGCGCCGCAAGCTGGCCTCGGTGTGTTGCCACAACGTCGAGTTGGCGATGCCTTCGGTCACGCCGATGATGAACTTGTGAAAGACCGCCTGGGGCGAGGGCAGGAAGATGGGTTTGATCCACCCCATGTTGGTGACCAGGAACCACAGGGCGATCAGGACGACGGCCGTCATCAGGCTGATGAACCCGCTGTGGCCGGCACCGGGGGCGCCGTACACTTTGCCGGGCGCCACGGGTTTGACCCGGAACAGACCGCTAAGCATGCTGGAGCTCCGGTTCGCCGGCGGCCCGCTCGTCGCCGTAAATGATTCCGAGGACAACTTCGCGCATCTTGATAAAGTCTTGACTTGATTTAATAGCCCGTGCATCGCGTGTCTCCAGGAATCGCTTGTTGAAATCCAGTTCGTAGGTGTTGGTGATCCGGCCCGGTCGTGGCGACATGACGATCAGGCGCGACCCCAGGAAGAGTGCTTCTTCTACGCTATGGGTGATGAAGAAGAACATCTTGTGCGTCGTCTGCCAGACATCCAGCAGAAGCTCCTGGATGGTTTCGCGGGTGAGTGCGTCCAGCGCCGCCATGGGTTCGTCCATGAGCAGCATGGCCGGATCGCACGTCAGGGCGCGGGCGATGCCGACGCGTTGCTGCATGCCCCCGGACAACTGGTAGATCATGTGTTTGTGAAAGTCCTGCAAGCCGACCAGTTCCAGGTTGCGGGCCGCGATGGCGCGGCGCTTGTCCTTGGCCACACCTTGCAGTTTGAGGCCGAATTCAGTGTTTTCCATGACGTTCAGCCATGGCAGCAGGGCGTGTTTCTGGAACACGACGCCGCGATCGGAGCCCGGGCCAACGATGGGTTTTCCGCCGAGGGTCAGCCGCCCGCGTGAAGGTGACAGGAAGCCCGCCAGGAGATTCAGCAGCGTCGTCTTGCCGCAACCCGAGGCGCCGAGCGCGACGACGAAATCCCCCGGATTGATTTCCAGGTTCACGTCCTGGAGTGCGGTGACTGATCCTCCCGTTTTGTTGAGCCCTGGGTAGGTCACGCTGACGCCGCTGACCTGCAGATTTGCCGTGGAAGTAGTCATTCTGGGGGTCCTTGTTTCGGAGGGTTGCCGGACCCGGGCCCCCGCATGTGGGAGCCCGGGTGGGGCCGGGAAGGCGCCGTCTAGCGGGGCGCCAACGGAACCTACTTGGCCGCGGCCGCGGCGTAGGCGCTTGTCACGTAAGGCGTGTAGCTATTCAGCGGCTTGTCGATCTGGCGCTGGGATTGCAGGAACTTGGCGCTGGCCGTGAACGCGCGCACCGCGCCACTGTCCTTGCCACCGCCCAGCCACGTGTCGGATGCCTGCTCCTTGGCTTCGGGGAAGATCAGCAGGTTGAGCGCCGTGAGGATGTCATGCGGCTTGCCGCCGATCATCTTGACGATACCCTTGATTTGCGGCGAGTCGGCCGTCAGTTTGGACTTCTGCGCGTTGAAGTCGCTGTATGACTTGGCCAGAACCTGGGTGAACATGGCCATGAACTTCGGGTTCTTGGCGGCCCAACCCTTGTTGGCCACGATGCCGTCGAACGTGGGAACGCTCTTGGCGCCGACTTCGGCCGAGTCGATGATGACCTTGCCGGTTTTCTTGATTTCGGTCAGTGCAGGTGGCCACACGTAGGCCGCGTCGATGTCGCCCCGCTGCCAGGCCGCCACAATGGCCGGAGGCTGCATGTTCAGGATATGAACCTTCGACGGGTTGATGTGCCAGAGCTTGGTCAGCGCGATCAGCAGGTGGAAGTGCGAGGTCGAGACGAACGGCACCGCGACCTTCTTGCCGATCAGGTCCTGGGGCTTGGTGATGCCGGAACCGTTGCGCGCCACCAGGGCTTCGGAGCGGCCGATGTTGTCGAGGATCCAGAACAATTCCACATCGACGCCGCGCGTGACAGCCGCAGTGATGCCTGTCGACCCCAACACCCCGACGGGCACGTCGCCCGAGGCGAACGCCGTGGATATGTCGCCGGCTGAGCTGAATTGTCGCCAGTCGATCTTGTAACCGATCTTTTGCGCGGCGCGGTCGAAGCTGCCGTCGGCGATGGCGCTGACGAACGGCCCCACGATTTGCTGATAACCCACGACGACGGTGGTTTCGGCTTGGGCGGTGGTTGCGCCCAGGGCTAGTACCCCGCTCGCCAGCCCCGCCAAGACGAACTTGCGGGCGCGTTTGAATAACGTTTCCATGTCAGATCTCCATCCTGGTTATGTGCGCTTCTGTGTGCGCATCGATTCTTGGTGTGCCGCTGCGTGCAATCATCTTGCCCATAGTCGTGAAGTGAGACTAGGTCCAGATGGTTGCATTGATTAGAGCCAGTTGGTGCCAGCCTGGGAGCGACTGGGGAGAAAGGGAGGGAGCGCGAACTCGATTCGGGAAAACCCCAGCGCGGTGTCGGGCTTCAGATCGTTGCCGCAACGCTGTCGCGGTCAGTCTTGGCGGTGGTGAAGTGGTGGTAGAATCACGGCTCGGTCAGTCTGCGGAAAATCAGGGCTGATAGCCGTCAATTCGTTCGTTTTTGGCGGCATTACGTAGCAGTTCGCGGTCTCCATAGTTAAATGGATATAACTTTCCCCTCCTGAATATTGGGCACCCGGTTCGAAAGCGCCGGTGTGAATGCGCTTAACGTCGGTGAACCCCCTGCGCATGCGTGCGCGAGGCAATACCGAGCGAAGCCT
>DASTNK010000076.1:0-7027 GCA_035720945.1 Burkholderiaceae bacterium | reverse complement strand
TTTTTCAATCGCCCGCCAAAGCGTCGGTGAATCCGGTACACTTTTTGTTTCCCGTCTTCCGATAGCCTCAGGGTAACCCTCCCGCATGACTTATCTGGTACTGGCACGCAAGTGGCGACCCCGCTCGTTTGACACCCTTATCGGCCAGGAGCACGTAGTTCGCGCCCTGTCCCATGCGCTGTCCACCGGCCGGTTGCACCACGCCTGGCTGTTCACCGGCACACGTGGGGTCGGCAAGACCACACTCTCGCGCATTCTGGCCAAGTCGCTCAATTGCGAGGCTGGCATCACGGCCACGCCTTGCGGCACCTGCCGCGCATGCACCGAGATCGACGAAGGACGTTTCGTCGATTATCTCGAGCTCGACGCGGCATCGAACCGTGGCGTCGACGAAATGACGCAGTTGCTCGAGCAGGCGGTGTACGCGCCCAGCGTGGGCCGGTTCAAGGTCTACATGATCGACGAAGTGCACATGCTAACCGGGCATGCCTTCAACGCCATGCTCAAGACGCTCGAAGAACCGCCGCCCCACGTCAAGTTCATCCTGGCCACGACCGACCCGCAGAAGATTCCGGTCACCGTGCTGTCGCGCTGCCTGCAGTTCAATCTCAAGCAGATGACGGCACCGTCCATCGTTGAACACCTGGGCAGCGTGCTCGACCAGGAGCACATCGCGTATGAAGTGCCCGCGTTGCGCCTCATCGCCCAGGCCGCCGCCGGCTCCATGCGCGATGCCCTGTCGCTGACCGACCAGGCCATCGCCTACAGCGCCGAGAATCTCACCGCTGACGCGGTGCGCGGCATGCTCGGCACCATAGACCAACGCTATCTCGCGCGCCTGCTGCGGGCCATGTCAGCCGGGTGCGGCGCCGACGTGTTGGCGGTCGCCGACGAACTGGCCACGCGCGGCTTGTCCTATTCCGGCGCGCTGGCCGATCTGGCTGTCCTGCTGTCGCGCATTGCCATCGCGCAGCGGTTGCCGGGCACGATACCGGCCGACGACCCGCTCGCGGCCGAGATCGCCGAGCTTGCCGGGCAACTCCACCCAGATCTGATCCAGTTGTTCTATTCCGTCGTTGTGCACAGCCGAGGCGAATTGTCGCTTGCGCCGGATGAATACGCGGGCTTCGTCATGGCCTGTCTGCGCATGCTGGCGCTCGCGCCCGCCAACCCCGATCCCACTGCCGCGCCTGTTCCGGAAGACGCGCGGCAAGACACGCCAGCGGCAACCGGAACGGGCGCGCCCGTGGCGTCAACCACCGCACGCGCATCTTCAGCGGTGTCTGCCACAGCGCAAGCCTTGTCAACGCCGTCAACGCCCCCGCAGCAGGCCTCTCCGGCGGTGGGGCTGGTCCCCGCTGGTCGATCGTCTGTCGACGAGGTTCCGGCTTGGGAAGAATTGCCGGCGGAATCGTCACATGACAATCCAGGTGCCAGGATCGATTTCGCTCCGACTGACGGGCGGGGATCACCGCCCGCGTCGAGCCGCTCGCCGGAATCCCGGGAAATGCCGGAACCAAGCGTTACCGCTGCTGATACTGGCGATTCCGAGGGTCAGGTTGGCGGTTCCGTTCACCCGGAAGGCCAATCAGACAGCCATGGCCTGGCAACCGTCGCGCAACCGACCGTTCCCGCCGCCGTCGATGGCGGTCAGCCGTCGGACAACGCGCCAGATGACGGGCCTCCTGAGAGCTGGTACGAGGATGCGGGGCTCGTTCCCGATGACGCGGGCTTCACGTCGCCCGACGATTCCGAGGGGTTCGAAACCCTGGTGCCCGACGTCAAACGCGCGATGGGCGCCATGCCTGGACGGAGCCCGGTCGAACAAGCCTCGCCCAGTCTGCGCGCCATGAGCCCCGACGCCTGGCCGGCGCTGGCGGCTTCGCTACCGCTCACCGGGCTGGCCGCGGAACTGGCGCGCCAAAGCGAATGGCTGGAGGCCGACGACCATCGCGTCGCGTTGCGCGTCGCCGTGCGGTCCCTGGTTGACACGCACGGCAGGGCGCGCTTGCGCACTGTGCTGTCCGAATATTTCGGCACAGCGGTGCAGCTCGACATCGAGTGCGGCGCCACCGGAGACGCCACCGCGCATGCCGTCGCCCAGGCCCGCAGCGAGGCCTTGCAGCGACAGGCCGAGCAGGATGTGGATGCCGACCCTTTCGTCCGGTCGCTGATCGATGAATTCGGCGGCACGGTCATCCCCGGATCGGTGCGGGCCGTGCCGGATGACAGGGCGGCCTAGCGCGCCGCTCCAGGTATAGGCGGCCGGTTCATTCTTGGCGCCTGGCGGCATGAACAGATTCAACCATTATTCACTTCCAATTCTTATTTCAGTCAGGATGAAGTCACCATGATGAAAGGTCAGATCGCGGGTTTGATGCGACAAGCCCAGCAAATGCAGGAAAACATGAAAAAGGCCCAGGACGCCCTGGCGGAGATCGTCGTCGATGGCGCGTCGGGCGGCGGCTTGGTGAAGGTCAGCATGACCTGTCGTCATGATGTGCGCCGGGTTGCCATCGATCCCAGTCTGCTGGGCGATGACAAGGACATGCTCGAAGATCTCGTGGCCGCGGCATTCAACGACGCGTTGCGCAAGGCCGAGACCACCTCGCAGGAAAAAATGGCCGCGGTCACGGCAGGCATGCCACTGCCGCCCGGGATGAAGTTGCCGTTCTGATGGAACCCGCTCTGCCCGAGCCCGAGCCCCTGACGGCGCTTATCCAGGCGTTGCGACGACTGCCGGGCGTGGGGATGCGATCGGCCCGCCGCATGGCCTATCACCTGATGCAACACGATTTGGCGGGGGCCGATCAGCTGGCACGGGCGTTGTCGGACGCTGTCCGCACTCTGGGCCATTGCCCGCGTTGTAACAGCTTCACCGAAGGTGACGTCTGCGCCACGTGCGCGAACCCCAAGCGCGATCCTTCGCTGCTTTGCGTGGTCGAGACACCGTCTGATCAGAACATGATCGAATCCAGCCATGGTTATCGGGGTTTGTACTATGTGTTGATGGGCCGTCTGGCGCCTCTCGAGGGTGTCGGGCCGGAGGACCTCCACTTTGATCGCGTGATTCGGCGCGCCACGGACGGGGTGGTGCGGGAAGTGATTCTGGCCACCAATTTCACCGCCGAGGGCGAGACCACGGCGCACTATCTGTCGGAATCGCTGCGGTCGCGCGGCCTGACGGTCAGCCGCCTGGCGCGCGGGGTGCCGGCCGGCAGCGAGCTCGAGTACGTGGACGCGGGCACCATTGCATGGGCGTTGATGGAGCGTCGTTCCACCTGAAGTCCGTCGGACTGAGCCCTGACGATGCCACCGTTCAAATGCAAACTGTGCCGTAGGTGGCATTGCCAATACCAGTATGAAAGATACGCTTGTACCCGGATGGGTTGATGGCATAATTGAACGGTTTTTTTAAAGGAGGTCGCTCATGTCTATTTCCCGCCGGGATCTACTCAAACTGGCTGGCGCCGCAGGCGCGGCAACCGTGGTGCCTGGCATCAGCCGAGCCGCCAGTGCCGAGAAAAAGGATGTCATTATCGCTGTGGGCGGCCAGGCCCTCATTTACTACCTGCCACTCAGCATCGCGCGCGACTTGCACTACTTCAAGGATGAAGGGCTCAACGTCAAGGTCATGGACTTCGCGGGCGGCTCCAAGGCCTTGCAGGCCGTGGTGGGTGGCAGCGCCGATGTGGTCTCGGGCGCGTTCGAACACACTATCTTTCTGCAGGTCAAGGGGCAGATGTACCGCACGTTTGCCCAGCAGGGTCGTGCGCCCATGATGGTGTTGGGTGTGTCCACCAAGACCATGCCGAATTACAAGAGTCCCGCCGATCTCAAAGGCAAGAAGATCGGCGTCACGGCGCCGGGCTCGTCCACGAATATGATGGTGAGTTTCTTTCTTGCCAAGCATGGCCTGAAGGCCAACGATGTCTCTTACATAGGCGTCGGCGCGGGTCAGGGCGCCATCACCGCGTTGCGCACCGGCCAGATCGACGCGATCTGCAATGTCGACCCGGTCATCAGCACCCTGGTCCACGCCAAGGAATTGAAAGTCATCGCCGACACGCGCACACTCAAGGACACACGAGACATCTTCGGCGGCGATATGCCGGCGGGATGCCTGTACGCGTCGCAGAAGTTCATCGACGAAAACCCCAAGACCACGCAGTTGCTGGCCAATGCCATCGTGCGCGCAGACCGCTGGATCCAGGAAAACAGCATCGACAAGATCGCGGCCACCGTTCCCAAACAATATCTGCTGGGTGATCCAGACCTCTACAAGCTGGCTCTCAAGGCCAACATGCAGGCTTTGTCGCCAGACGGGCTCGTGCCCGCCGGTGGGCCGGAGACCGCCCTCAAGGCGCTGGCGGCGTACGTGCCGCACTTCCAGGCCGACAAGATCGACATTTCCAAAGTCTGGACCAACGCCTACGCTTTGAAAGCCGACAAGAAATATCCGCATGCCTGACGCCGCGCTTCTGCTCGACCACATCACCTGTACCTTCAAGTCCAACCGGGGCGACAACGCGTCCTATACGGCGGTCAAGGATGCCCACATCGCCGTCGCTCCGGGCGAGTTCGTCTCGGTGGTCGGGCCCACGGGCTGCGGCAAATCCACCTTGCTGAACGTGGGGGCGGGGCTGCTGGCCCCGTCCTCCGGACAGATCAAGGTGTTTGGCAAGCCGCTCAAGGGCGTCAACCAGCGCGCGGGTTACATGTTCCAGGGCGAGGCTTTGCTGCCCTGGCGCAACGCGCTGGATAACGTCACGGCCGGCCTGGAATTCGCCAAGGTTCCCAAGGCCGACGCGGTGAGCCGTGGGCGGGAATGGCTCAAACGGGTCGGGCTTGGGGGGTTCGAAAACCGCTACCCCCATCAGATGTCGGGGGGCATGCGCAAGCGTGTCATGCTCGCCCAGACACTGATCCGCAACCCCGACATCATTCTCATGGACGAGCCCTTTTCCGCGCTTGACATCCAGACCCGCCAGCTCATGGAAAACGAGGTTTTGGATCTCTGGATGGCGCAGCGCAAGGCGGTTTTGTTCATCACGCATGACTTGGATGAGGCCATTGCCATGAGCGACCGTGTTGTGGTGCTGTCGGCCGGGCCGGCCACCCACCCGATCGGTGAGTTCATCATCGACATTCCTCGGCCGCGCGATGTGACCGAGGTGCGCGGCAATCCGCGCTTCATCGAACTGCATGCCGCCATCTGGGACGTCCTGCGCGAGGAAGTCCTGAAAGGCTATGCCCAGCAGAAGCGGGCCTGATCCATGTCCAACACACGCAAACACCGTTCTTACATGATGCGCTTTTTGCAGGTGCTGCTGCTTGTCATCCTCATCGCCGCCTGGCATTTTGCTTCACGCAACGTCAATTTCGCATTTTTCTTCGGTAAACCCGCACAGGTGGTCCAGGTCATCTGGGCCTGGTTCGTGACCGACGGCGATATCTACCATCATCTGTGGATCACGCTCACTGAAACCGTGCTGGCCTTTGTCATCGGCACTGTCACGGGTCTGGCGTGCGGCCTGTGGCTGGGCCTGTCTCGGGGCGCCAGCGCGCTGCTCGAGCCCTACATAAAAGCCCTCAACTCCATGCCCCGGGTCATCCTCGCTCCAATCTTCGGCATGTGGTTCGGTCTGGGCATCTGGTCCAAGGTGGCGCTGGCGGTCACGCTGGTCTTCTTCATCGTCTTCTTCAATGTGTACCAGGGTGTGCGCGAAGTCAGCACCACGCTGCTCGACAATGCGCGCATGCTGGGGGCCAGTCGCCATCAGTTGCTGCGCCATGTGTACATTCCGTCAGCCACGAGCTGGGTGTTCTCCAGTCTGCACACCTCGGTGGGTCTGGCGTTCGTTGGCGCCGTGGTGGGGGAATATCTGGGGTCGGCCAGCGGGGTTGGCTATCTCATTCTGCAGGCCGAAGGCACGTTGGACGTCAACACCGTGTTCGCCGGTATCGTCGTGCTGACGATTTTCGCGCTCATTCTCGATGGCATTGTCGGTTTGGTTGAAGAGCACTTCCTGGTGTGGAAGCCCAAGGCCGGGGAAACGGAAAAAATCTAGCGCTTTGTGCTGGTTCAGGTGTGTGCTGGATTTAGCGTTGTTGGTATCTGAAGGCGCTGTCCACCGGGGCATGGGGCGGGCTGGCACTTGCCGCCATGCGTGTCGCTATTGCAGCTTCGGGGTGAAAGGCTGTGCCGGCCGGCGTTTCGGCCAGCGCCACGACCGCTGGACGCGCCGGCCGGCACAGCCTTTCACCCCGAAGCGTGTTCAATAGAACTTCTTGGGCCAGAACTTCCTCCTTGGTCAAAACGATCCAAAGAATCCTGAACCCGCGCCAGCCTTGATGTTGGCGGGGTCGCGCGCGTGCGCGGCGGCCGGTCACGGTCTCCACGGTATAATCTGAAAGTTTGATTTTCGTTCCGTCACTACAATATTTGGGGTTTACCGTGCTGCCGTCATTATTTTCCGAAGAGGCTCAGAAGCCTTCTTTTGCGATCCTTGCCCTGGCGGACGGTACGGTTTTCAAAGGGGTGTCGATCGGTGCCAAGGGGTACAGTGTCGCCGAGATCGTGTTCAACACCGCCATGACCGGCTATCAAGAGATCCTCACCGATCCCAGCTATAGCGGTCAGATCGTCACGCTGACCTATCCTCACATCGGCAACACGGGTATCAATGACGAAGACGTCGAATCGTCCCGTATCCACGCCGCCGGCCTGGTGGTGCGTGACTGCTCGCTGCGGGTGTCGAATTTCCGCGCCACGCAGTCGCTGCCTGAATATCTCGAATCGCAGGGTGTGGTGGCCATCGCGGGCATCGATACCCGCAAGCTGACCCGCATTCTGCGTGAAAAAGGCGCCCAGGGCGCGTGCATCCTGGTGGGTGAGGACATCGACCAGGCCGTGCGCCTCGCGCGGGAGTTCTCGGGCATGTCGGGCCAGGATCTGGCCCGGGTCGTGTCCGTGGACAAGTCATTCGAATGGCATGAGGGCACCTGGCGGCTCGGCGAGGGCTAC
>DASTNK010000075.1:0-25315 GCA_035720945.1 Burkholderiaceae bacterium | reverse complement strand
CACCACCAGCAGTATGGGCTCGACCCCCGCGGGGCGCGCATCGAAGTTGGGGGAAGGCGCCAGGCGCACGCCGGCGGCTGGCTCGAGCCAGCCGTTTCGGCCCAGCGCCAGGCGGCTCATTGGCGCGGCCCCAGCCTGGCGTGCTCTTCGCTGCACCAGGTCTTGCCCTGCACCATCACGGCTTCGGATCGCGGCAGATGGATGCCGCAGTGCGCGCAGCGCACCATGGCCTCGGGCGCGATGGATGGCGGGGCGCCGCGTCGCGGCGCCTGGCGCGTGGCCATGTGCTGGCGGGCGGCGTTCTGGCGCGACAAGATGCGCGCGATGACCAGGCCCACGACGATGAGCAGGACCCAACTGAAGAGTTTTTCCATTTCAGCCCCGATGCAGGAGCACTTCAAGCACGAAACGGCTGCCGGTGTAGGCCAGCAGCAGGAACACGAAGCCGACTAGAGTCCAGCGCAGCGCGATGCGGCCGCGCCAGCCGCGGATGTAGCGCCCGGCCAGCAGCCCGCCGAAGGTGAACCACGACAGCAGGGTGAAGACCGTCTTGTGGTCCAAGGGAAACGGGACGCCGATCAGCCGCATGGACACCATCGCGCCCGAAATGACGGCCAGGGTAAGCACCGCGAAGCCTATCCAGATCAGGCGGAAGAGCAGGTGTTCCTGCACCAGCAGCGGCGGCATGGAATCCAGCGCGCGCATCAGGGAATTGCCCTGGGCGGCCTGGGTGACGGGCCGGTGCAGGTGGCGGTCGAGCGCCGTCATGAGGATGGCGTGCAGGGCCGCCACGGTGATCAAACCGTAGGCGCTCAAGGCGATGAGCAGGTGCAGCCGCAGCAAGTCGCTGCCGGCATGCGCGATGGCGTGGGTTTCCGGGAAGATGGCGCTGAGCAGGCAGACCACGGCCACCACTGGCAGTAAAATGAGCAGCAGCGGGTCGATGCGCACCAGCAGGCTTTCCAGCCAGAACACGATCATGCCCAGCCACAGGGCGGCCGATACGGCCGGCGCCAGGCCCAGGTGCACGCTGTGGCCCGGCAGCAGCGATTGCTGCAAGGCGATGCCGTGAAGGATGATGGCGCTGAGCAGGCAGATGCGCCCGACTTTCCCGGCTTTTGCCTCGGTGCCGCCCCGCGACAGCGGGCGCCACAAGGAAATGGCTAAAATCGCATAGGCGATCGCGGCCAGCAAGTGAAATACAATGCCTGCGGACATAAACCCTTGAATTCTGGTTGGTTCGGCTTTGCGGGCCGAAGGCTTATTTTAGCCCGCGCCCCGGAGCATCCACGATTCATTAGTGTAAGCGAATCCCTGTCATGCTCGATAATCTGACTCAACGCCTTTCGCATGTCGTGAAGACGATGCGCGGGCAGGCCCGGCTGACCGAGGCCAACACCCGCGACATGCTGCGCGAGGTGCGCATGGCCCTGCTCGAGGCCGACGTTTCGTTGCCCGTGGTGCGCGATTTCGTCGAGCGCGTGCGCGAAAGCGCCATGGGCCAGGAGGTCGTGGGCAGCCTGAACCCCGGCCAGGCGCTGGTCGGCGTGGTGCACAAGCAGCTCACCGCCCTCATGGGCGAAGATCTCGGCCCGGAAGCGGGCGAGCTTTCCCTGGCCATGCAGCCGCCGGCCATCGTGCTGATGGCCGGCCTGCAGGGCGCGGGCAAGACCACCACCACCGGCAAGCTGGCGAAATGGCTGGCCGAAGGCGGCCACGTGCAGCATGGCCGCAAGACGGGCAAGAAGAAGGTGCTGGTGACCAGCGCCGACGTCTACCGCCCCGCCGCCATCGAGCAGTTGAAGACTGTGGCCGAGCAGGCCGGCGTGGAGTTCTTCCCGTCCGACGGATCCCAGAAGCCCGAAGACATCGCCCGCACCGCGCTAGATCACGCACGGCGCCATCATTTCGACGTGCTCATCGTCGACACGGCCGGCCGTCTGGGGATCGACGAGGCCATGATGCGCGAGATCCGCGCCCTGTACGACTTGCTGCATCCCATCGAGACCCTGTTCGTGGTCGACGCCATGCAGGGCCAGGACGCGGTCAACGTCGCCAAGGCGTTCGCCGACGCGCTGCCGCTGACCGGGGTGGTGCTCACCAAGCTGGATGGCGACGCGCGCGGCGGCGCGGCGCTGTCGGTGCGGCATGTCACCGGCAAACCGCTGAAGTTCGTGGGCGTGTCGGAAAAACTGGACGGGCTCGAGCCTTTCTACCCGGAACGCATGGCGCAGCGCGTGCTGGGCATGGGCGACATCGTGTCGCTGGTGGAGCAGGCGCAGAAGAACATCGACATCGCCGAAGCGCAGAAGCTGGCCACCAAGCTGAAGTCCAGCGGCCGCTTCGACCTGAACGATTTCCGCGACCAGCTTCAGCAGGTCAAGAAAATGGGCGACATGGGGTCGTTGCTGGAAAAACTGCCGTCCCAATTCGCCCAGGCCGCCGGCCAGTTGCAAAGCGGCCAGGCTGACAAGCAGTTGCGCCGCACCGAAGGCATACTCAATTCCATGACGGCGCAAGAGCGCGCGAAACCCGCGTTGCTCAAAGCGTCACGGAAGCGCCGTATCGCGGCGGGCGCCGGCGTGCCGGTGCAGGAAGTCAATCGCCTGCTGACTCAGTTCGAGCAGATGCAGGGCATGATGAAGCAGATGAAGAAGGGCGGCATGGCCAAGATGATGCGCGCCATGGGCAACCTGAAAGGAATGGGCCGCGGCGGCTTTGGCGGAATGCATTAGCCAACTTCGGCGCCCGCGCTTGCCGTGCGATCAGCGAACGCTAACGGCTGAATTTGTCGGTGGCGGCCAGCAGTTCGGTCAGGATGCCGGGTTCGTCGAAGGCGTGGCCGGCGTCGTCGATCAGGTGGAACTCGGCCTGCGGCCAAGCCTTGTGCAGGTCCCAGGCGGTGCGCGCCGGTGTGCACACGTCGTAGCGCCCCTGCACGATCACGCCGGGGATGTCCCGCAGCTTGTGGGCGTTGCGCAGCAGCTGCCCGTCTTCCATGAACCCGCCATGCGCGACATAGTGGTTCTCGATGCGGGCGAAGGCCAGGGCGGAATCGTCCTCCGCGTGGGATTGCTGGTGCGCCATGCTGGGCAGCAGCGTGATCGTGCGGCTTTCCCATTGCGTCCACGCATGGGCGGCGCGTAGTTGCGTCTGACGGTCGTTGGAAATCAGCTGCCTGCGGTAGGCGCTGATCATGTCGCCACGTTCGTCGACCGGAATGGGGGCCAGGTAGTGTTCCCAGAGGTCCGGGAACAGCCACGATGCGCCTTCCTGGTAGAACCACAGCAGTTCATCGCGCCTGAGGGTGAAGATGCCGCGCACGATCAGCTCGCTCACCCGCTGCGGGTGCGTTTCGGCGTAGGCCAGCGCCAGGGTGGAGCCCCACGACCCCCCGAAAATCAGGCTTTGCTCGGCGTCCAGCACCTCGGTGCGCAGGCGCTCCATGTCGGCGACCAGATCCCAGGTGGTGTTGTTCTCGAGGCTGGCGTGCGGGGTCGAGCGTCCGCAGCCGCGTTGGTCGAACAGCAGCACGTTGTAGCGTTCCGGATTGAACTGGCGACGGTGGTTGACCGAGCAACCGCCCCCCGGGCCGCCATGCAGAAACATGGCGGGTTTGCCCGCCGGGTTGCCGCATAATTCCCAATAGACCTGGTGGCCGTCGCCAGTGTCCAGCATGCCGTGGCGGTAGGGTTCGATTTCAGGGTACATGGCGTGCTCCTTGCGTGGGGCGTTTTCTAACAGTGTATGGCTGAGAGCGAGGTTCGCATGAGGCGTTTCGTGGCGGCGGTGTGCCCCGCTAGGACGCCGTGGGTGCCACGCGCGTGAAAATCAGGTCGCGCACGGAATGGCCCAGTCGCAGGCCCCGGGTCTCGAACTTGGTCTGCGGGCGGTACTCCGGCCGCGGCGCATAGCCATCGCAGGTGTTGCGCAGCAGCGGCTCGCCACTGAGCACCGCCAGCATTTGTTCGGCGTAGTTTTCCCAGTCGGTCGCGCAGTGCAGGTAGCCACCTGGCTGGATACGGCTGGCCAGCAGGGCCACCAGCGGGGGCTGGATCAGCCGCCGCTTGTGATGGCGCGCCTTGGGCCAGGGGTCAGGGAAATAAATGTGCACGCCGGCGAGCGAATCGACGGGGATCATGTCGCGCAGCACCTCGACGGCATCGTGCTGGATGATGCGGATATTGGTCAGGCCCGATGATTCGATGCGCTTGAGCAACCCGCCGACGCCGGCATTGAATACCTCCACCCCCAGGAAGTTGTCGCCAGGGCGCGCCGTGGCGATCTGTTCGGTGGTCTCGCCCATGCCGAAGCCGATTTCCAGGACGACCGGCGCCGCGCGCCCGAAGGCGGTGGCGAAATCCAGCGGCCGCGGCTGGTAGGGGATGGCCCATTGGGGCATCAGGCGATCCAGCGCCTCTTTCTGGGCGGGCGTGATGTGGCTGCGCCGATGCACGAAACTGCGTATGTGGCCATGGTCGGAATGGGCCGCGGCCGGTGCTGCGGAGGCGGCCGGGGTTGCCGGGCCGTTCGAGGTAGGGTCGGTCGTTGAAGTCATGGATGTCATTGTAGTGATTGCCGTCGGTTCTTTCATGGGGCAATCGACGAATTTCCAGGCGGAGCGTGGTTTCGCCGGCCGCCAACCACGTTCCGCGCAAGACGCTATAATACGCAGCTTCAATCGTGCCTGTATGGCGCACGCGCAGGGCGGGTGTGGTTCAATGGTAGAACGCGAGCTTCCCAAGCTTAAGACGAGGGTTCGATTCCCTTCACCCGCTCCAGTATCTGAAAACCCAGACTTCTGTTTGGGTTTTTGTTTTTTCGGCGGTGCCTGCCGCCCTCTGCTTGGCTGACCGCTCACGATTCACTCCTGGCTGTCGCTTGGCGAGCAGACCTTCAGGGCAGACCCCTTTTCATCTTCGATATCCTCTAAGATGCTGCCTGACGAGTCTGCCATTGGCAGACCACAACGCGAGCCCTTCATGAAAAAAACCGATCTCGAAAAGCAGAAAGCCCTGAAACTCATGGGCAAGCTCAACGCCGCCGTCCCGCCGGGCCGCTTTGCCGGCGCCGAGCCCGTTGTGGATCGCCGCGAGCAGCGTCGCCTGGACCAAGCCGCTGGCCTGGTGTCCTTCCCCGTTAAGCTGCGCCAGCCATTGATTTCGGCCTTGAACGCCAAGGCGCAGGCGGATGGCGTCAGTGTCAACGAACTGGTGAACACGCTGCTGGCGGGGGCGCTGAAGGGCGCCATTTAGTGTGAACAGGCCCGGGTCCATGAATATTTGGGTCGATGCCGACGCCTGCCCCGCCGTCATCAAGGACATCTTGTACCGGGCGGCGCAGCGGTCGCAGCGGCCGCTCACCCTGGTGGCCAATCAAATGCTGCGCACGCCGCCATCTCCTTTGATCCGGGCAGTCCAGGTGCCGCGCGGATTCGATGTGGCGGACGACTATATCGTTGAACACGCCGCCGCCGGCGATCTGGTCATCACCGCGGATATCCCCCTGGCGAGCGAGGCTCTGCGCAAGGGTGCGTTGGTGCTCAGCCCGCGCGGCGAGCGTTACACGGCCGACAGCATCGGCGAGCGCCTGTCCATGCGCGACATGATGGAAGAACTGCGTAGCGCCGGCGTCGATACCGGCGGGCCGGCGGCTTTCAGCCAAGCGGACAGGCGCGCGTTTGCCAACGCCCTGGATCAACTGTTGCAGAAGGCGCTACGGGAAGACACCGCTGGGCGTGTCCGATAGGCTGGCTGGGGTCAAGGCCAACATAAGTGGGTTGTCTTCTCTTGTTCCATTTCAATAGCCCACGGAAGCCTGTGGTGCTCAGGACGTGCTCATGCCTGGCCCGCGCGCGTGGTTTTCCCCCGTTCCCGCGCCAGGAATCGGCTGAAGGCCTTCAGCGTTTCTTCGCTCACATGGTGCTCGATGCCTTCCGCGTCGCGTCGCGCGGCGTCTGCGCCGACGCCCAGGGCGAGTAGCAGTGATTCGCATAGCTGATGGCGCTTGCGGCTGGCCTCCGCGAGCGCCTGGCCGGCCTCGGTGAGCGCAATGCCGCGGTAGCGCCGCAAGCTGACCAACCCCTGGCTGTCGAGCCGCTTCAGCATTCGGGCGACGGTGGGTTGTGCCACGCCCAGCCGGGCGGCGATGTCGACCTGTCGCGCTTCGCCACCATCGTGGATCAGGTCGTCGATCAGTTCAACGTAATCTTCGGCCAACTCCTGCCGGTGCGCATGGCGTGCTTGCACAAAGCCTTCGGCGTGGACCTCTGGCGGCACCAGTGTGCGCTGAAACATTGTGGGTGTTCGGGTTTTGGTCATGGGCGCTGCTGCGTGTCGTGCGGTGCCGCAACCTCGAGTTATTCTGTGCTATAAAATATAGCACATACTATAAAACGTAGAAGAGTTCTCCGTTGAGAACGGTAGTTGTCGCGAGTGATGTCATGAAAACGCTGCGGGCTCACCTCCATCGTATGGATCAGGGGGGCGCCGTGCCTGTTTCGCCCAGCCTCGACCAGATGAATGCCAGCGTGGCGGTGCCCGCATTGGGTGGCTGGTGGCGCCATCTGCTGGCCTTTGCCGGGCCGGGCTACCTGGTGTCGGTGGGTTACATGGATCCCGGAAACTGGGCCACCGACCTCGCGGGTGGCTCGCGCTTCGGCTATTTGCTGCTGTCTGTCGTGCTGCTTTCCAGTCTGATGGCGATGCTGCTGCAGGCGTTCGCCGCACGGCTGGGCATCGCCACTGGGCTGGATCTGGCCCAGGCATGCCGTGCCCGTTATCGGCCATCCGCCAGCTTGCTGTTGTGGGTGGCGTGCGAAGCGGCCATCATCGCGTGCGACCTGGCCGAAGTCATCGGTACCGCCATCGCGTTGAACCTGTTGTTCGGCATCCCGCTGGTGTTGGGCGCGGTACTGACCGCGCTGGACGTATTCGTGGTGCTGCTGCTGATGCAGCGGGGTTTTCGCCGACTCGAGGCATTCGTGATGACATTGCTGTTGATCATCGCGGTGTGCTTCGGCATCCAGATCGTCCTGGCCCGCCCCGATGTGGCGGGCTTGGTCAAGGGGTTCATGCCGCAGGCGCGCATCGTGACCGATCCGGCCGCGCTTTACTTGGCTATCGGCATCATTGGCGCGACCGTCATGCCGCACAATCTCTATCTGCATTCGGCCATTGTCCAGACGCGTGACTATCCGCGCACGGAAGCGGGGCGACGCGAAGGCCTGCGCTGGGCGGTGGCCGACAGCACCATTGCGCTGCTGCTGGCGTTGTTCGTCAACGCGGCCATCCTCATCACCGCCGCCGCGGTTTTCCACGCGGCCGGGCGCACCGATGTGGAAGAGATCAGCCAGGCGTATCACTTGCTGTCGCCCATGCTGGGGGTGGGACTGGCGTCCTGGGTGTTCGCGGTGGCCTTGTTGGCGTCCGGCATCAATTCGACCGTCACGGCCACCCTGGCCGGGCAGGTCGTGATGGAAGGCTTTCTGGGTCTGCGTCTCCCCGGCTGGGCGCAGCGCTTGTTGACACGCGGGCTGGCCATCGTGCCGGTCGTGATCATCACGAGTCTGTACGGCGAGGGCGGGACGGCAAGGCTGTTGGTGCTCAGCCAGGTGGTGCTGTCCATGCAGCTACCGTTCGCCGTCATTCCGCTCGTGCGTTTTGTGTCCGACAAGAAAATGATGGGGGCTTTCGCCATCGGCAAGGCCGCCACGATGCTGGCCTGGGCGGTCGCGGTGCTGATTTGCGCGCTCAACGTGAAGCTGCTGCTGGACTCGGTGTTGTGACGTTGAAAACAAGCAAGTAAGCGTCACGATTTTCCGGACTTGGTGTCCAGCGCCATACACGTGACAGGGATCACGCCGGACGCCGACCCATCCACGCATATCACCGCGCTGCATGGCGTGGCCCCTGCAAAGCGCCGCGCTAAGGCATGCACTCATGCTCGACCGGTCATTTTGAAAAATTAAAAATCTATTTGTCACAAATACATCGTATATACGCTTGTATCATTCTGTCGAATCTAGGTTCACCGGAAAAAGCCCTTGGCGGGCTGGGGTTCCTGGTAACGATTTGGCTTCGCCCTGCGGCCACGAGCTGCTGGACACGCAGTCAATAGCCGAAGCTGGTGCGGCAGGTATCACCAGCAACAAAGTGAAGGAAGTTCAATGACTCAATACCAAGACAACAAAGAAAGCCTGGTTCAGGAGCTGACAGTATCTGAAATCGAACAAGTCAGCGGTGGCATGGCCCCCTGGGATTACCACGGCGCGTTCAGCTACTGCTCGCTCTATACCGGTGGCCCGTTCGAGTACCTTCAGTGCCGCTTTTGAGCTAACCAATAGCTCGAGCCAGCAAACCAGCCTTTCTGGCTGAGTTGCGTCTACGACATGGGCATGCGTGGCTTGCCCATGTCGTTTCTTCTCTCTTTGCCGCGTGTGGCTCCCCGTGCGGGTGCATATCATGGCTCGGCAAGCGTGAACCTTAAAGCGTCCACGGAACAGAATAAGAAGCGTGTCGTTATTCCGTAAAGAAGCTCTGGAGGCCCGGCAAACGCCGTGGCTGGGCGATATCGTCCTGGTCCGCCCGGTTTCGTTCAGCATCGTGGTTGCGGTTGCTGTGGCGGCGGCGGTCGCCGTCTTGCTGTTCCTGGTGCTGGGCACCTACACCGCGCGAGAAACGGTTAGTGGTCAATTAGTGCCAGATAGCGGCGTCATCACGTTGCGTGCGCCGCGTGCGGGAGTCGTGGTTGAGCGTCGTGTGCGCAAGGGCCAGAAAGTGAAGGCGGGTGATGTGCTGTATGTCGTCTCCACCGACACGCGCAGCCAGCTTGGCTCGACTCAGGCAGCCATCAGTGCCCAGGTCGGGCGACGCGAAGCGAGCTTGCGCGCGGAACAGCAGCGAACCCGCCAGTTGCATAAAAGCGAGCGAACCAGTCTGGTGACAAAAATTTCCGCCCTGGCGGCGGAATTGCAAACCCTGGATGCTCAGATAAAAGGCCAGCGTGCGCGGCTGGCGCTTGCGCGACAATCGGTTGATCGATATCGCAAGCTGGTGGCGCAGGGCTATGTGTCGAGGGAGCAGCTGGAAGCCCGACAGCAGGACGCGCTGGACCAGGGCAATCAACTTCAGTCATTGCAGCGCGACCGGATCCGTATGAGTGAGCAGTTGTCGGCGCAGCGCGCTGATTTGGCGGAGCTCGCGTTGAAGCAACAGAACGAGGCCGCCAGGTTCGAGCGTGACCTCACCAATGCCGCAGAGGCCCTGAGCGAAAGTGAAGCCAAGCGTCGCGAACTGATTACCGCGCCGGTCACGGGCTCGGTGGCCGCGGTTTTGGCTGATCCCGGCCAGGCCATAGGCGGCGACCGGCCGCTGGCGACGATCGTTCCGGCCGGGTCGAAGCTTGTGGCGCTGTTGTATGCCCCCAGCAAGGCGGTGGGGTTCGTGCGACCGGGAGACCGAGTTCAGATCCGCTATCAGGCGTACCCCTATCAAACCTATGGGCAACAGCCGGGCACGGTTCTTTCAGTGGCTCACACTGCCCTATCAGCCAGTGAGTTGCGCGGTGGTGCCGTCAGCGGGCAGTCGGACACTGAATCGCTTTTTTTGATACGGGTTCGGCTCGCGTCACAAACTGACTCGGCGCGGGGCCAGGCGTTGGCCCTGCTGCCCGGTATGGCGCTTGAGGCGGACATCATGTTGCAGAAGCGGCGGCTGTATCAGTGGGCGTTGAAGCCTCTTTACAGTTTGTCGGATGGGTTTTGATCCATGCTTGAACATCTCTCATTCGGGTTGAGGCGGCGGGTGCCGTTGCTGTTGCAGACGGAGGCGGCGGAATGTGGCCTGGCTTGTCTGGGGATGGTCGCCGGATTTCACGGATTTCATGTGGATCTGGCAGCGCTGCGTTCTCGTTTCCCGACCTCATTGAAGGGCGTGACGCTTGCCATGCTGTTGCGTATCGCCGCGCAACTGAAGCTGGCCACGCGGCCTTTGAAACTGGATCTTGATGGGCTTTCGAGTCTGCGCCTTCCGTGCATCCTGCATTGGGATTTGAATCACTTTGTTGTGTTGCGCGAGGTGGGGCGGAACTTTGTTGTCGTTCACGACCCGGCCACAGGCGTGCGCAAGTATTCGATGGAAGAGGTGTCGCGGTCGTTCACGGGTATCGCCCTGGAGTTGTGGCCGGATGCCGGTTTCCAGGAAGCTCAGGCCCGGCGCCCCGTACGCTTGAGGCAACTGCTGGGGCGTGTCACCGGCCTGAAGCGCTCGTTCACCCAGATCATATTGCTGGCGCTTACGCTGGAAGTCTTCAATGTCGTCAATCCGTTCTTCCTGCAATGGGTGATTGACCATGTGCTGGTGTCGGTTGACCGCAGCCTGTTGACGACACTGGCGCTGGGTTTCGGACTGCTGCTGCTGTTCCAGCAGGCCGCGTCGGCGGCGCGCGGCTGGATGCTGATGTACGTTGGCACGACACTGAATGTGCAATGGCGCGCCAATGTTTTCGGGCATCTTTTACGCTTGCCTATGGAGTATTTCGAGAAACGTCATCTGGGTGATGTGGTGTCGCGTGTCGGATCGGTGGACGCCATCCAGCGGACGCTGACCACATCGTTCGTCGAGGCGCTGCTCGACGGGGTCATGACGGTCGTCACGCTATTGTTGATGTTTTTGTATAGTCCCGCTCTTGCCGGCATCGCCGTGGGGGCGATGGCGCTTTATGCGTTGAGTCGATGGGCCTGGTATGCGCCGCTGCGCAATGCCACCGAGGAGCGCATCGTGCATGCCGCGAAACAACAGACGCACCTGCTGGAATCCATACGCGGAGCCAGGACCATCAAGTTGTTCCAGCACCAGGAACAACGTCGTTCCACTTGGTTGTCCCTGCTGGTGAACCAGATCAACGCCGACCTGACCACCCAGAAGCTGACGCTGCTGTACAAGACACTGAACGGGGTGCTGTTCGGCATTGAAAACATCCTGATCATCTGGCTTGGCGCGCGGTTCGTCCTGGACGGCGCCTTCACGGTCGGCGCCCTGATTGCCTTCAATGCCTATAAAGGGCAGTTTGATACCCGGGTCAGTGGTCTGTTGGACAAATGGGTGGACGTTCGGATGTTGCAATTGCAGGGAGAGCGGTTGGCCGACATTGTTTTTCATCCCTCTGAGAGTGAGGATGGTGGGGAGGTTGGTGAGGAAGATGTATCGGCTCAGCCGTCCATAGAGGCAAGAAACCTGCGGTTCCGCTATGGCGACCAAGAGCCCTACGTGCTGGATGGTGTCAGCTTCAGGATAGCCGCGGGAGAGTCAGTGGCGATCACCGGCCCCTCTGGTAGCGGCAAGTCGACGTTGATCGCATTGTTGCTGGGCCTGTTGCCGCCCACGGAAGGCGAAATCCTGGTGGACGGGAAGCCAACGCAGCGGCTGGGATCCGGTACATTGCGACGCCTCGTGGGCACAGTGCTGCAGGATGATGTGCTGTTCGCCGGATCAATCGCGGAGAACATCTGTTTCTTCGATGTGCAACCCGACCAGGCCCGCATGCGGCGCAGCGCGGAGTTGGCGGCGATCCATGATGACATCGTCGCCATGCCCATGGGTTACAACACGCTCGTCGGTGACATGGGGACGGTGCTGTCGGGCGGGCAGAAGCAGCGCGTCTTGCTGGCGCGCGCTTTGTACAAGCAGCCGCGAATCCTGTTCTTGGATGAAGCGACCAGCCATCTGGATATCGAACGCGAACGCCAGGTCAACGCCGCCGTGCTGACTCTGCAGATGACGCGGGTGATCGTGGCGCACCGGCCCGAGACGGTTGCCAGCGCCGGACGCTGCATCGTCCTGGTGGGCGGTCGCATCGTGTACGACGGGCCGGCGGTCCCGGCGCGCGGCGGTGCCGCCGCCGTCGCGGATGCGTCATGACGGTCCCGATCTTCCGCCTGGCTCTGTCATGCGGGGCCACGGGGCTGGTGCGCTGGGGACAGACGCTGGCGGCCGTGGGGCTGGCTCTGCTGGCCAACAGTTGCGTCCACGCCAAAGATCTGGCGCAGCCCCCGGATACGCTCCTCGCAGGGCGACAGGAGGCGGGGCGCAGTCCAGGCACTGGAAGCCGGTTCTGCGCCCAGGGGATCCCTGGCCGTATGCCCGTATCATTGCTCGATGCGGTTGGGCGTGCGCTGTGCAGCGACCCTCGTACGCGCCAGGCGTGGGCCTACATACAAACACAGCAGGCGCAACTGAATGTCGATCGCGCGGCCTATTGGCCCACGCTTAGCGCCAACGCCAGCGTTGATCGCGTTGATCAGCGCGTCACTTATACCAACCTGCCCGGGCTCGAGTCGTCGCTGCGTACACGAAGCACCGACGTCGGCCTGACACTCAGTTGGGTGTTGTACGACTTCGGCCTGCGCGCGGCCAATCTGGAGCACAGTCGCCAGTTGCTGAATGCGGCGATCGCCTCGCGCAATGAAACGCTGCAGACCGTTTTCCTGGACACGGTGCGTGTCTACTATGATGCGCAGACCCGCCTGACGCTGTTGCGGGCTGACAGAGAGACAGAGCGGATTGCACATGAAAGCTTTGTGATCGCGCAGGCAAAATTCAAGGCCGGCGCCGCGACGCTGGCCGACAAGCTGCAGGCGAAGACCGCGTATTCCCAGGCCGTCCTGGAACGCATGCAGGCTCAAAGTGATCTGGACAAGGCCATGGGGGCCCTGGCGGTGGAAATGGGGCTGGCTCCGGGTGTCTCTCTGCATTTGCCATCTGTTGATGACGATGGGGTGCATCAGGATGATTACCGGAAGACCGTTGACACGCTGGTGGGGGAGGCGATGCACACCAACCCCAGCGTTCTTGCCGCCCGGGCGAAGCTTGAAGCGGCTCGAGCCGAGGCCCGGTCGGCCCGCAGCCAGAGTCTGCCCAGGCTGTCCCTGATGGCTTCCATGGACCGCAGCGACACGCCGATCACCCAAGTGACGAGCCGACAGGTCATCAACAATCGCAGCATTGGCCTGCAGCTCACGATTCCAATTGTGGACGTTGGCAGTCACTACCAGATCAGCAAGGCTGATGCGGAGGTCGATGCCAGGAAGGCGGATCTGGCCCAGGCAAGGCGCACGGTGTCCCTGGATGTGTGGAAGAGTTATGAGGAATTCACATCAGGGCTCGCCACGTTGGAGACCGCGAATGATCTGCTGCACAGTGCCCGACAATCGGTCAAGGTGGCGTTCGGGCGCTACAAGGCCGGCGTCGGGTCGTTGCTGGAGCTGTTGCGGGCACAGAGTGACCTGACCAATGCCGAACGGCAGCGCGTTCTGGCGCTGACGCAATGGAAAACAGGGCAGTTCAAGTTGGCGGCGAGCCTGGGGCAACTGGAGCGAGGCGGGCTGCCCCGCGCCAGGTAATCGGGTCTGGCGGCTCTCGGCGGCGCATGATGCACCATGGGACACGGATTCAGCCGACCAAAGCCGGGATCTCGTCGATGCCCTTCACAATGGCCCGCGGTGCGGCGCCGAGTTCGTCGAACACCGCGCCGCGTCGGTTGACCCAGCAGACGTCGAAGCCGAAGTGGTAGGCGCCCGAGGCATCCCAGGCATTGGACGAGACGAAGAGGATCTGGTCCGCAGGCAGCGAGAATGCCTCGCACGCCAGTGTGTAGACGCGTGGGTCGGGCTTGAACGTGCGGGCCGGGTCGACACTGAGCAGGTGCGTGAAGCGCGCCTGCAGCCCGGAATGGTTCACGACGCTGTTGATCGAGAACGCGGACCCATTGGAGAGGATCGCGAGCGGCAGCCCCATCGACTGCAGCCGTGCCAGCGCGGCCGGCACCTCGGGGTAGGGGGACAGCTTCAGGTATGCATCGCAGAGCGCCGCGCACGTGGTGTCGTCAAGGTCGACTCCGAGATGCCCGCAGGTGTACACCAGCGCATCACGGGTTGCTTGTTCAAACGGGATGTACAACCGCTGGCCCATGAGGCTGCGCAGCCAGGTGTATTCGAGCTGTTTCTGCCGCCACAAGAGGCTGATTTCCGCGCCCTTGCCCGGATAGGCGCAGTCACACTGCTCGATGACGGAGTGGACATCGTAGAGCGTGCCGTACAGATCGAAGACGATCGCTTTCGTGGCTGACATGGGGTTTTCTCCTGCAGAAGTGGAAAGGAGTGATTCTTCGCAACCGGAGGCCGTCTGTGTTCTGGCCGGTTGTTCCGGATTGGCCGGACGCGGCGGCTAGCCCGCCGCAGGGTAGTTCGAGGGAAATAGCGCCCGCCGCGTTTCCTCGTCGTTGACTGTCTTGAACGCAAGCCCCGCCCCGACCTGCCGCGCCCGCGCGACGGCGGGCCGGGCGTCGATGGCCTGGAACCAGCGCTTGATGTCAGGATAGGCACCCAGTGGGTCTTCTGTGCCTTTCATTACACGAGATGCTCGATCTAGCCAGCCCCAAGCGGAAATGTCGGCGATGGTGTATTCATTGCCGACGATGAATTCGCGGCCGGCGAGGTGGTCGTCGAGCACGTGATAGTGACGTTCGGCCTCGCGGCGATAGCGGTTGACGGCATAGTCCAGTCCGGGGGGCGCCGCGTACTGGAAATGCACGGCCTGACCCGAGAAGGGACCGAGGCCCGACCCCAGAAAGAGCAGCCACGACAACAATTCGGGGCGATCGTGAGGCTGGCCCAGGAGTCGACCGGCCTTCTCGGCGAGATAGAGCAGGATTGCCGTCGAATCGAACACCGTGGCGGGCTGGCCGCCAGGGCCTTCCATATCCACGATCGCGGGCACCTTGCCGTTCGGGTTGATTTTGCGGAATGCGGGATCGTGCTGCTGCCCCTTGCTGGTGTCGACCGGCACGACTTCATAGGCGAGGCCTGTTTCTTCCAGGAACAAGGCAACCTTGGCTGGATTGGGTGTCGGATGGTAATAGAAACGGATCATTGCTTGAGTCTCCGATAGAGGGCCGGCCTTGTTGATGAGGTGCCTGGCTGCTTGCGGTGCCGGCATCAGTTGCGGTACCGGCATTAGTTTTATATCATTCGATCTAAAATTGTCAAACAGAAATTTTGAGCCGCCTTCTGGCGATGGTTCGAAGGTTCGGAAATGATTGGGTCCTCGAGCGGCGCCCATCCCGATGCATAATGTTGTCGTTCATGACAGGTGAGTTGCGATGGGCCGACCACGAGAATTTGATGAGGCCGAGGTCCTGGATGCCGCAGTGGCGTGCTTCTGGGAACATGGCTATGAAGCGACCTCGACGCGGGAGCTCGCCGGTCGCATGGGGCTGACCGGCGCGAGCCTGTACAACGCGTTCGGTGGCAAGCGGGCCTTGTACCGCAAGGCGCTCGATCACTATATCGACGCCAGTTTCGCGGATCGCGTGCGCCGGCTCGAAGGCACCCTGCCGCCGCTCGAGGCCATCCGGGCCTTCTTCATGGAAATCATCCGGCGTTCGCTGGATGACCCGCGGCGCAAGGGGTGCATGCTCATCAATTCGGCGCTGGAAGTGGCACCCCACGATCCGGAATTCCGGCGTATCGTCACGGAAATCCTGGCGCAGATAGAGGCTTTTTTCCGCCGGTGTGTCCGGGCGGGTCAGCGCGACGGTTCGATCACCCGGTCCCAGTCTGCCACGGACTTCGGGCGTGCCTTGCTCGCTGCTCACATTGGCGTGCGTGTCATGGCTCGCACGCGGCCCGAGAAACCGCTGCTCGAGGGCATGGTCCGGCCCATCCTGGCTGTGCTCGACGCGGAGGCCGGGCGTCGGCCCCACAGCGGCCCCAGGATGACAAGCCAGCCTCAGGATGACAAGCCAGCCTCGGGATGACAGGCCAGGGTAATGGCGCCGCTGCGCCTGGCGGCCCGGCAGGGCCGGGAAAAATACAGGGCGCAGCTATACGGGTTCAACGACGCGTTTGGTGCCCATCGGAAGTGACCCGCACCGGATCGAAGTGCGTCATGACGTCGAGCACCGGTTCGTGGCGCAACACGTTGGCGCGCGCCGCCTCGGCGATGGCATGGCCTTGCGCGATGGTCAGGTCGGCGTCCATTTCCAGGTCGACCTCGACCCAGATCATGTCGCCCAGCTTCCGGGTTTTCAGGCCGTGGATGCCCAGCACGCCGTCGGTGGCCAGTATGTGCGCGCGGATGCGGGCCTCGGTTTCCTCGTCCACGGCCCGGTCGGTGAGGTCGTTGAAGGCGGAAAGAAAGAACTTCCACCCCATGCGGCCCACGATAACCCCGACGATCAGCGCCGCCAGCGGGTCGGCCATGGGAAAGCCGGCCAGGCTGGCGATGATGCCCACCGCCACCACCAACGATGAGGCCGCGTCGGAGCGGGCGTGCCAGGCGTTCGCAACCAGCATGGACGAGCGCGCCCGCTTCGCCACCCCCAGCATGTAGCGGAACAGCCCTTCCTTGGCACAGAGCGTGATCACTGCCGCCACCAGCGCGGCCGCGCTCACGCGGCCATCGGATTCTGGGCTTTGTTGCAGATGCTCGAACGCGTTCCAGAGCATGCCGGCGCCCACCGCCAGCAGGATCGCGCCCAACGCCAGCGTCGCGGCGGTTTCGAAGCGTAAATGGCCGTAGGGGTGATCGGCGTCGGGCGCCTTGTGGCTGTGCTTGCCCGCCACCAGGACGATGCCGTCCGAGAGCAGGTCGGACAGTGAATGGATGGCATCGGCGATCAGCGCCTGCGAATGCGCCAGCGTGCCAATCGTGGCCTGCATGATGATCAGGCAAACGTTGACGGCGACGCTGGCCCAGGTGCTGCGCCGGCCGGCGGCATGTCGTTGCGCGTCGTCGTCAGAGCGGCCACCGGGGGTCAGGCGATCATCGGGTGATGCGGAGGGGCGTCCAGGCGTCATTGAGGCACACGGGAAATCTCAATTCCGCATTTTACTCGAGGCGCCTTGTTGGCGATCTGCGGATCGAACGGCATGGCAGGGGTAAATGGCGTGGGCTAAACTTGAGGTTCGCCGCCTCTTCCCGTTTTGATCGTCTGCCCGGCCCTGTTCTCTTTGAATGAAACCCTGCCCCGGCGAGTCAATGCGGAAGAGGCCCCGGTCCATCCGGCGCCGGCGATGACACGTCGTCATCATCGTCGCTGCTATCGCCGTGTGAGGATTCCCGTTTGAGAGTTGTCTGGCTGCGCAATCAGATACGGCGGCTATACGCGGCCTTTCCGCTGCATTGGTTTGTGGCGGTACTGGTGGCGATCGACGGATTCACGTTTCTCCAGCCAGGGGTGTCGGCGGTGCGCGCGGCCCAACCCCAGAGCTGGCTGTCGTGGTTCTCGTTCGAGCACCTTCGCCTCTTTCTCGACTCGGTGGGGCTGGTCGAGATCCCACGTCTGATTCTCGGCGTGAGTCTGCAGATCATGGCCATCGGCCTGATCCTGCGCGCCCGCATCGCCTGGGCGTTTTCATTGCTGTTGTTGATCGTCACGGGCACCATCGCGCTCTGGAGCGGCGGACACGACCATCTAGGCCTGGCCGCCTACACCCTGGCGCTGGTGTTGATGCTCATCGCCTACTGGCGGCGGTTCGATCGCTCCAGCTTGGCGGCGGGCAGCCTTTTCGCTGTCCTGAGCATCCTGTCGTTGCTGGTCTACGCGGTGTTTGGCGCGCTGTACCTGGGGGATGAATTCCAACCGCCCATCCATGACATCGTCTCGGCGCTGTATTTCGCCGTCGTGTCGATGTCCACCGTGGGGTATGGCGATATCACCCCTCACACCGCGTCGAGCCGGCTGTTCACGGTCTCCATCATCATCATGGGCATCACCGTGTTTGCCACGTCGGTGAGCGCGATCATCGGGCCGATCATCGGCGGCAACCTGAAGCGCCTTGTAAAGGGGCGATTGAACAATGTCATGAGAAAGAACCACATCATCATCGCGGGCGCTACGCCCCTGGCCCAGAGTGTCTACAAGGGCATGCGCGCGCGGGGCTTCGACGTCACTGTCATCGTGCCGGAGGACGTGAGCCACGTCTACCCCGAAGGGGCCGACCTGATCGTGGGCGATCCGTCCGAGGAATCGGCGTTGACCGAGGCGGGTGCCGCCAAGGCTAAGTACATTCTGGCCCTGCGCAACGATGACGCCGAAAATGCCTTCATCGTGCTGGCGGCAAAAGAAGTGGGCGGACCCGACACCAAGACCGTGGCGCTGGCGAACACGACCACGCACCTCGAGAAGATCAAGCGCGTGGGGCCAGATATGGTGCTGTCGCTGCAGTTGCTGGGTGGCGAAGTGTTGTCACGCACACTCAGCGGCGAGCCGCTCGACAGCGAGATGATTTCCCATATGCTGTTTGCCGAGACGGCCGCGCCGAACGTGGTCAGTTGATGCGCATGCCGGGCCGAGCGCCGGGCCAGGGTTCGAGTATGTAGATGCCGCCGTCGGCTTTTTCGTCGCGGTGGCTGGCGGCCAGCACCATGCCCTCCGACACGCCGAAACGCATCTTGCGCGGCGCCAGGTTGGCCACCAGCACCGTCAGTTTTCCGATCAAGTCTTGCGGCGCATAGGCCGACTTGATTCCCGAGAACACCTGTCGCAGGCGACCTTCATCCACATCCAGGCTCAGGCGCAGCAGTTTGTCCGAGCCCTCGACTTCGCTGCAATCGACGATCTTGGCGATGCGCAGATCGATCTTGGAAAAGTCCTTGATGTCGATGACGTCGGCGATGGCCTCGCCACCCGGAACCGGCGCGGGGGCGGGTTCCTCGGGTTTGTCGAACAGTTCTTCGAACACCTTGGGATCGACGCGCTGCATGAGATGCTTGAACGGGCTGACGCGCGTCGGCAGCTTGGCGGCATCGGTCCACAGATAGCCGTCGCCTTCGCCGAAAAGCTCCGACGCCACGCGTTGCGCCAGCGCGGGCAGCACAGGGGCGAGCATGACCGTCAGGGCCTTGAACCCGGCCAACGCGCGCGAGCAGGTGTCCTGCAGCTCGGTTTTTTGTTCGTCGGGCGCTGTGGCGATGCCCTTGGCCTTGACCCACGGCTGGGCGGTGTCGAAGGCTTGGTTGATCGCGTCGGCATGCGCCATGATGCGGCGCACCGCGCGGCTGTAGTCGCGCGATTCGAACAATTCCTGCACTTCGCGCGCCGTATCGGCCAGCTCGGTGCGCAGTGCGCCAGTGTCGCCCGCATAGCCCAACGCGCCGTCGAAATGCTTGTTGATGAAATTGGCGGCACGGCTGGCGATGTTGACGTACTTGCCGACCAGGTCGCTGTTGATGCGGGTGACGAAGTCGTTGGCGACGAAATCCACATCCTCGACGCGCGCGTTGAGCTTGGCGGCGAAGTAGTAGCGCAGCCATTCCGCGTTCATGCCGATGTCGAGGTAGCGCAGCGGCGAGATGCCGGTGCCGCGGCTCTTGGACATCTTCTGGCCGTCCACGGTGACGAAGCCATGCACGTTGATGCTGTCAGGGGTCTTGCGCCCGGCGAATTTCAGCATGGCCGGCCAGAACAGGGCATGGAAGTAGACGATGTCCTTGCCGATGAAGTGCACCTGCTCGGTGGTGCCGTTCGGGTCGATCAATGCCTGGAAATCCAGGCCCGTCTTCCCGCAATAGGCCTCGAGTGACGCCAGATAGCCCACCGGGGCGTCCAGCCACACGTAGAAGTATTTGCCCGGCGTGTCGGGAATTTCGATGCCGAAATAGGGGGCGTCCCGCGAGATGTCCCAGTCGGCCATGTGGGTGTCCGGGTCTTCGTCGCCGCCCAGCCATTCCCGGGTCTTGGCCAGCACTTCGCTCTGCAGGCGCTTGCGCCCCTGGCTGTTGATGCCCGTGGTCCATTGGCGCAGGAACGCCACGCAACGCGGGTCGGACAGCTTGAAGAAGAAGTGCTCCGACGATTTCAGCACCGGCTTGGCGTTGGTCAGGGTGGAGTATGGCTCGATGAGTTCGGTGGGCGCGTACACCGCGCCGCAGTTCTCGCAGGCGTCGCCGTACTGGTCCTTGGTGTGGCAGCGCGGGCACTCGCCCTTGATGTAGCGATCGGGCAGGAACATGCCCTTGACCGGGTCGTAGAACTGTTCGATGGTGCGGGTGGCGATGAAGCCCGCCGCCTTCAATTGGGTGTAGATGCCCTGGGACAGCGCGACGTTCTCCGCTGAATCGGTGGAGTGCCAGTGATCGAAGGCGATATGGAAACTGTTCAGGTACAGCGGGCGTTCGCTGGCGTAGCGCGCCACCAGTTCACGCGGCGTGATGCCCTCGCTTTCCGCCTTCAGCATGATGGGGGCGCCATGCGCGTCGTCGGCGCCCACGAAATGCACGGTATGGCCGGCCATCCGCATCGAGCGCACCCAGATATCGGCCTGGATGTATTCTAGGATATGGCCAAGGTGGAACGAGCCATTGGCATAGGGCAGGGCGGTGGTGACGAAGACTGTGCGCGGCATGGGGGCAGTGGGCGTGACGAGGTAAGTGGGATCGATCCGCCCGATGGGGCGGGAACCCCTGTGGGAGGCGGAAAACCCTGTATTTTAGGACTTTTGCGGCAAAGGCGTCCGCCGCCGCCGGTAGGCGGGGGCGAGCAAGGAGACAGGGCTGCGGGTTAACGAAGAGTTACCACTCGTAGCCAACAGTGGCGTGGCGGCCGGCTACGGCCGTTATCAGTGGATTTCGCGCATCTCGACGTCGACGACGTCTTTGTTCTTGAAGGTGTTTTTCTGCGCGCCGGGGTGGCGACGCTGATCCCAGTAGGCCTTGACGCCGAACGGGCGTCCCTTGATGCGGGCCACGACGTACAGCACGCCGATTGCAATGGTCGTGGAAATCATGAAAATGACAGCCATGGCCATGCCGAACACCGCGAGCACGAGGAAAAGCACCCCGCGAAGTAGTTGATTGAATGTGTTCATTGCGTTTAGTGGATACCATCTCCGGAAAAATGTTGCGCCAATCCGCTATCCTTGAGGCTTGGCGAGGTCGTCAATTTTCCAGGCGGAAAGTCCTTAGTTATGAACCCGAACACTGAACAGATACGTGCCGCGCTCGCGGAAGTCACAGACCCCAGGACCGATTTGCGGCTGGATATCGCCGAGGACGGCATACGGCTGGATAATACCGACCTATGCCTTACTGTAACGCTCGGCTATCCATTGCACAATGGGCAGGCCCTGTTGCGGAAACGAATTGAAACCGCGATCCACCCTCTGGGTGTCGTGCTGAAGGATCTGGTCTGCCGCGTGGTCATCGCCGCGCATGCCGTGCAGAAGACGCTGCATCGCCTGCCCAACGTGCGCAACATCATCGCCGTGGCCTCGGGCAAGGGCGGGGTGGGCAAGAGCACCACCGCCGTGAACGTGGCGCTGGCCCTGATGGCGCAGGGCGCCACCGTGGGCCTGCTCGATGCCGACATTTATGGCCCCAGCGTGCCCATGATGCTGGGTCTTTCGGGGCGTCCGAAAAGCCTGGATGGCAAGACCATGCTGCCCATGAGCGCTCACGGACTGCAGGCCAACTCCATAGGTTTTCTTGTCGACAGCGATGCGCCAGCCATCTGGCGCGGGCCCATGGTCACGCAGGCCCTGCAGCAGTTGCTGAGCCTGACGAACTGGAACGACCTCGACTATCTCATCGTCGACATGCCGCCGGGAACCGGCGACATCGCGCTGACCATGGCGCAAAAGGTGCCGCTCACCGGCGCGGTGATCGTGACCACGCCGCAAGACCTTGCCCTGGCGGACGCCCGCAAAGGTCTGCGCATGTTCCAGAAGGTGGACGTGCCCGTGCTGGGCGTGGTCGAAAACATGTCGGTGCACATTTGCTCGAATTGTGGTCATGTCGAACCCATCTTCGGACAGGATGGCGGGCGCGATCTCGCGGCCGAATTCAATCTGCCATGGCTCGGCGGGCTGCCGCTGGTGATGGCCATTCGCACCCAGACCGATTCGGGCAACCCCACCGTGGTGGCCGAACCCGATGGCGAGATCGCCACGCTGTACCACGATGTGGCGCACAAGCTGGCGGTCGGCGTGGCCAGGCTGCCCCTGGACCAGGCGGGCAAGAAGCCGTCCGTGGTCGCCCGGGCGGTGGGCGAGAGCGGCGCGTAGTGCGTGCGCGCCGACCGCTACTCGCCTTGGCACTGGCCACGAGCCTGTGTGCCAAGGGGTATGCGGCCTCGGCGCCTGAAGTCATCATCGATCCGGGCGGTGTGCCGCCCGCCGCGTTGCGGTCCATCACGTCGGCGGTCAACGTCATCACACGGCTCGCCACCGATCAGGACGGCGGCGAGCTGTCGCGTCTGCGCCGACGCGCGCGCGAGGCGACACTGTCCGCGCTCGAGACACAAGGGTATTTTTCGCCCAAGGTGACGCTGGACGTTGGCACGGACATTGGTGGGGAAACCTGGAACATCACCATCGATCCGGGCAGGCGCACCACGGTGAACAGCGTGCATCTGGCGTTCGCGGGCGGGATCGCCGCGCCAGCGTACGCCGAGCGCATCGAAGCGCTGCGCGAGGCGTGGCCGCTCAAGAAGGGCAAGCCGTTCATCAACGCCGACTGGAGCAACGCGAAGACGGCGCTTCTCGATGGTGTGGCCTCGCGGGATTTTTTTTTCGCGCGCCTGGCCAATTCCGAGGCCCGGGTGACGGCGGCCACGGCCAGGGCCGATCTCAATGTGGACATCGAGAGCGGGCCGCGCGTGCGCCTGGGTAAGCTCAGGACATCGGGTTTAAAGCGGGTTCCGGCTTCGCTCATCAAACGCTACGTTCGCTATTCCCCTGGCGACCCATATAGCCAGCAGCAACTGGACGAATGGCAGCAGGCGCTGCAGTCCACATCGTTCTTTCGCGGCGCCTTCGTCACCCTGGATGGCGACATCACGCAGGGCACGTACCTGCCCAATGGCGACCTGGAACTGCCTGTGCAAGTGCGTGTCTCCGAGGCCCCCGCGCGCAGCGTGACCGGCTCGCTGGGTGTCGACAGCGACAATGGCGTGCGGGTGGAAGGCTTGTATCGTCAGAACATCGTGTTCGGCAAACCGGTATGGATCGAAACCGGTGTGGGTGTCGACAAGAACCAACAACGCTTGTTCTACGATGTGCATCTGCCCCCCACGGTGAGCGGCTACAAAGACAGTTTCGGCACGCTCTATCAGCATTCCAACATCGAAGGCGTGGACAACCAGCGCGTCGCGGTGGGATGGAAGCGCCGCCAGGAGCGCACGTCTTCCGGCAGCCGGATCCAGTACGAGACGCAATGGGCGCTGGTGGCAGCATACGACAAGACGCGGATCTCCGGCGCGCCTGACTACAACGTGCCGTCGCTGGTGGCGACGTGGGACTGGCTGCGTCGCGATGTCAACGACAAGTACGATCCGCGTGAAGGCAACCTGGTCGATTTCGGCGTGGGGGCGGGCCTCACACTCGACAAGCACGAACCCTTCTACCGCGCCAGCCTGCGCGCGCAAAAGTGGTGGCCCATCGGGCGGCGCGACGTGCTCACAGTGCGTGGCCAGGTGGGCAAGGTCTGGTCGCAGACGTCGCGCTTGCCGGACGACTTTGGCTATCGCACCGGTGGCGCGCACACAATACGGGGCTATCGCTATCTGAGCATCGGTCTCGCGCGGGGGAACGCCACGGTCGGTGCGCCGGCGTTGGCGGTGGGCAGCATCCAGTACACACACTATCTGAACCAGCATTTCGGTGTGGAGGCCTTCGTCGATGCGGGCGACGCGGCGGAATCGTTCGGGCAGATGAGGCTGCACCTGGGATATGGCGTGGGCGGCGTGGTGCGCACACCCGCCGGGCCGTTCTCTGTGGATGTGGCCTATGGTCAATATGATCATAGCCTCCGTCTGGTGTTTTCCATGGGGGTCGCATTTTGAACGCCTTGTGGCGCTGGCCGCGCCGGGTCGCCATTTGGGCGGGCCCCACGCTGGTCCTGCTCCTCGCCGTGGCCTGCGGCTTTCTGTACTGGGTGATTCGTTCGCCCGCGGGCACCCGCTGGGTGCTGACGACAGCTGTGGCGCAACTGGGCGGGCAAATCCAGGGTGTGAGCGGTTCGCTGTGGGAAGGGGTGGGGGTCCAGGCACTGTCCCTCGACATGGCCGATTTCTCGTTGCGCCTGGCCGGCGCGCAGGTGCGGGTGGCATGGCCCGACCTGATCGAACATCGCCTGCATGGGGTCGATGTGTCGGCCGACTCCGTGGATCTGAACCTGCGCACCCCGGCGCGGCCGGCTCCGGACACGGGGCCGTTCTCCATGCCGGTGGTGCCGTTGGCGATCGTGCTGGATCGTCTGTCGGTGGGGCGTTTCGCGCTCAGCCGGAATGGCAAACCCGTGCCGGTGGCCGTCAATGGATTGGACGGGTCGTTCTCATTGCTCGATGGCAAGGCCCGGCTGGACTTGAGGCATGTCGACGTGTCGAGCCAGGGAATGCGGGTTGCGGCGCACGGTGATGTGACATTGCTGGATCTGCGCCAGCCGTGGCCGCTGGATGCACACCTCATTCTGGACCTGAGCGGCCACGGCAAGGATTCGCCGCTATGCGTGCGCCGCTACGTCCCCACGCTGCCTGCCATCAAGCAAACGTCCCCGGAATCGGGGGGGTGTGCCGCAACAATCGACGTGAAGGCGCAAGGGACGGCCGATCAACTCGCCGTGACAGTGGCGGGGCGTGGTCAAAGCCTGAATCTGGATGCGAGCGCGAACCTCACGCCCACCGGTGTTTTTCCGTTGCGCAGCGCCACCATCGAACTGGGGCTGGCGGATGGCTCGCTTCTGAAGGGCCGGTTCGACTGGGCTTCCCAAGTGGAAAATGGTGTCGTGCGCGATCACGTGACGGGGTCGTTGCAGGCCCGGAAACTCGATGTGAAAGCGCTGGCAGGGGCATCCTTGCCACCGGCGATTCTGACCATGTCGGCGGATTTCGACGCCCGGTTGCGTGACCACCGTGTTCCACAATCCATGGTGCTCAATGTCGTCTTCGACAAAGGGTCGTCATGGAACCGCCAGCCGTTATCCGGTCACTTGAAGGCCGAGGCCGCGCAGCGCGAAGTGGTCGATAGGGCGCCGGCCAGTGCGCCATCGTGGCAGAACCTGAAGATCGAGGGCCTGGATCTGGATCTGCTCCTGGGGGCCGATCACATCAAGGCGAAAGGCGCTTTGGGCGAGCCCAGAAACCGGCTGGATCTGGACCTGCGGGCACCGAATCTGGCGGCGTTCTGGCCAGGCCTGCCGGGCGGATTGAGCCTCAAGGGAGTGGTTGGAGGGGATGTGGGCAGTCATCAAGCCGATCTGGTCGCCACGTACACGCCCGCTGCGCAAAAGGCGCAACGTGGCGCCGCGCCGCATGGTGGCAA
>DASTNK010000074.1:0-2261 GCA_035720945.1 Burkholderiaceae bacterium | reverse complement strand
CAGCGGCTCACCGCAATTAAGCGGCTAGAGCGAAACGCTCGTCGTTGGCGTTTGTAGTTTTCCAGTGGATTTACGAGCTTACTGGTGCTCGGCATGCCCTGCGCTGTGTCGTGACCCACGTCGAAGCCGGATCGACCCCAGGGAACCATTGTAGCGTATTCCGGGCGGGTGTTCGAGTCGTTAGATTCTCGGTAGTGGTTCAGTCTGGCAGCAACTGCCTGATGGCGGGCCACACTTCATCTGGCGTGGCGGCCAGCGCGTCGGCATGCCATTGTTCAGCGCCGCCGTGACCGCAGTAGCCATAGGCCGCGGCGATGGTCTTCATGCCAGCGGCCTTGCCGGCCTGGATGTCGCGCTCGTCGTCGCCGATGTACAGGCATTGGTCGGGCGCGAAGCCGGCCTTGTCCGCCGCGTAGAGAAGTGGGGCGGGGTGGGGCTTGCGGTTGGCCGTTGTGTCGCCGCCCACCGTGATGGCGCACTCGGCGTCCAGCCCCAGGTGGCGCACCAGCGGCAGCGCCAGGTATTCGACTTTGTTGGTCACGATGCCCCAGCGGTAACCGTTGTCCCTGAGGGTGGCCAGTAACGCGGGGACGCCGGGGAACAAGGAGGTCCCGGAAGTCATGTCTTGCTCGTAGTCGTCCAGGAATTGTTGCCGGCACGCTTCGTAATCGGGGTGGTCGGGATCCATGCCGAGCCCAGCTTTGAGCAGGCCGCGCGCGCCCTGCGATGCCATGGGGCGCAGGGTTGCATAGGGCAGGGGGGGCAGGCCTTTGCGGGCCCGGGCCTTGTTGGCGGCGGCGGCCAGGTCGGGCGCCGTGTCGGCCAGCGTGCCGTCGAAGTCGAACAGGATCAGTTTTGACATGCGCGGGTATGTGAGGATCAGGCGGGGCGTCGCGTCGCGACCAGGTAGTTCACCGAGGTGTCGCGCGTGAGCGCGTAATGCCGGGTGATGGGGTTGTATTCCATGCCGGCCAGCGTGGTGACGTCGAGCCCGCTTTGGCGGCCCGCCGCGGCCAGTTCGCTGGGCTTGATGAAGTTTTCGTACGAGTGCGTGCCGCGTGGCAGCAGCTTGAGCACGTACTCGGCACCCAGTATGGCGAACAGGAACGATTTGGGGTTGCGGTTCAGGGTGGAGAAGAACACCCATGCGCCGGGTTTGGCGAGCGTGGCGCAGGCGCGCACCACCGACACCGGATCGGGAACGTGTTCGAGCATCTCCATGCAGGTGACGATATCGAACTGCGCGGGGCGGTCGGCGGCGAGTTGTTCGGCGCTGATCGCCTGGTAGTTCACGGACACGCCGGATTCCAGGCCATGCAGGCGTGCGACGGTGAGAGACTTTTCGGCGAGGTCGATGCCGGTGACGCGGGCGCCTTCCAGCGCCATGCTTTCGGCCAGGATGCCGCCGCCGCAGCCGATATCGACAATGTCTTTATCGGCCAGTGAACCAACGTGTTCACGTATCCAGCCCAAGCGCAGGGGGTTGATGGCGTGCAGCGGCTTGAACTCGCTTTCCGGATCCCACCAACGGGCGGCCAACGCGCCGAATTTTTCCAGTTCGGCGGGGTCGGCGTTATGGGTGGTGGCGGAGGATGGAGTGTCGGTCATGGTGTGGAGCGGAATGAATAAAGGCTCCGCAGAGCGGAGCCTTTATTGTAGCGGCTAGCGCTACGTTTGCTGCAGCGAGGCGGCGGTGTTACTTGTTCGTGCCGACGATTTCGATCTCGACGCGACGGTTGTGTGCGCGGCCTTCGCGGGTCTTGTTCGAGGCGATGGGGTTGGACATGCCCTTGCCTTCCGCGTAGATGTGGTTGGCATCGATGCCGCGGCTGACCAAGTACTTCTTGACCGCGTCGGCGCGACGTTGCGACAGCTTCAGGTTGTAGGCCTTGGTACCGATGGAGTCCGTGTAGCCGGTGGCGATCAGGGTTTCCAGGTTCATGGATTGCACTTTCGTGGCAACCTGGTCGAGGATGCGACGGCCTTCGGGCTTGATGACGGACTTGTCGAAGTCGAAGAAGGTGTCGGCATTCAGGACGATCTTGGTGGCCGTGGGGGCCTTGACGGCGGGAGCTTGAGCAACCGGTACGCCATCGCAGCCGGCGATGCCGGTGGCGGGTGTCCAGAAATTGTCGCGCCAGCACAGTTCACGGGTGCCGTTTTTCCAGACTTGGCCGAAGGGGTTGGTCCAGTTGTCGACGGTTTGCGCAGAGGCGGCGCTGGAAGCCGAAACGGCGGCGACAGCGAGTGCAAGTGCGATT
>DASTNK010000073.1:0-8543 GCA_035720945.1 Burkholderiaceae bacterium | reverse complement strand
TTCCTTCATGAAGTGGGCGAGGTCGCTGGAAGCATAGACGAGTACGCCGGCGACCAGCCGGCCCGCGATCAGCGGGTCGTCGTCGACGAAGGCCACGACGTATTGGCGCCCGCTTTGGCGCAGGGCCGCCAGCAACTGATTACCCGCCGCGCCGGCACCGAAGATGGCGACCCGTGTCTGAGAGCCTTGGTGTTTGCCACTGACGTGCAGAAGTGACCGGATGTCCAGGTTGAGCGTGAGCGTGTGGCCGAAGTACTGCCGCATAGCCACGCGCAGCCCGCCGATGAAGATCAGGCAGAGCATCCAGTATATGAAGATGATCGAGCGTGGAATGATTTCGGGTGGCGAGGCGAAAAGGTAGATGGTGCATATCAGGAGGATGGCTGACGTCGTGATGGCCGCGGTCAAGGCGGTCAGGGCCTGATACCCCATGCAATGCACGACCGCCCGGTACAGCCCGAACCGTACGAATATGGGTAGCGTGATCAGGACAGCGGCGATGAAGAGCCAGCCGTGAAAGAATGGCGAGGCTGCATCGAAGGAACCTAATCGTAAGTAAAAGGCCAGCCAAAGACAGAGCCAGATGAGCAATGTATCGACTACGAGTTGCAGCACGCGTTTCCGTGTGCGTGACAGGCTCAGCAGATAGCCGCGCAACCCCGTGCCCCGCGCGCGGGCTTGCGCCGTCGCTGAGATATGCGAAGTAGCGGTCAAGGCCATCTTGTCCTTTTCCAATTGCTGTCGCGGTATTTAGTGACCGCTTGTCACTTTTCGGAAACGTATCTAACGAAATGAATCTTAGAGACGAGACACGTTTTGAGATAGACAGCGTTCGGCTTAGGGCATGGGCATGGCTACTCTCCTCAGGGCCTGGGGAAAATAGCGTAGTTGGGCGAAGAGGAACGAGGCAATGCTCCGGATCAGCGAGTTCTTGCGCTCGTGTCGGAGTTCGTGCTCGCGGGGCAATCAGCATCCCGCATGTCAGGCACGACCAGTGTTCTATATGTCAGGCGCAATCAACGCCTTGCTCACGAAGAACGGGGCTGCAGTGCCCCGCACATCGGACAATCAGCGCGACACGCGTATGGTGCGCGTTGCGCTGATTTTCTTCGTTGCTTGATTGGTGACGTGGATGGTGATCACGTAAGGCGTGAAACCCGCCGGTAGATCGGCCGTGCCGACCAGGTGGGTATAGCGCTGCACCGAAAAGGCCACCGGGTCCAGGGAAATGGTGGCGCGCTTGCCGTTGGTGTAGCGGCCTTCGGCCAGCAGTTCCATGCTGCCCTGGAAAGTGGTGGTCTTGTTCTTGTCCTGCATGACCAGGATTTGATAGTTCAGCGAGCCATTGTCGACCGAAAAGCTGGCGGCGCGAATACCGGGCGACGTGCCGCGGGGATCTTCGGGCATGGCGTCCGCGAACAAGTTGATGTCCTTGTTGAGCTTCGCGATTTCGTCCTGGGCCTGCTTGAGTTGTGTGGTCTGTGACGTGAGCTGGCTGCGCGCGGCGGTCAGGTCGTGGTTCGACTGGTTCAATTGGGATTGCAGGCGCTGCTTGTCCAGATTGGCGCTGTTCAGGTCGAAGTGCAACTGTTCGGATTGTTCGACGGTCAGGCGTGTGGGGCCGTAGCTTTTCTGAAGGAAGAGCAGTCCGCCCGCACCCAGGACAATACCGGTCAGGATCAGCACCAGCCAGCGGGGAATGCGCCGGGGGCGCCGGGTGCTGCCATAGGCTGTGGGTCGGAATACGTTCTGTTTTGATGAGCCGAACATGGGCATGGGGGGTGGTCCCTGTATTGCGAACCGCCGGGGCCGGAAAGGCCGAGGGGTGGGAAAAGCCTGCTAGCTTAGACTGGAAAACGCGCGCTGACCACGGCCTGATGGCCACGGTTTCGCTTTGGCGGTTTTTGATACATGTCGCCAGCGTGGGCAAAGGAGTAAGTGTAACGTGGGTCAGACCGGATTTCTAGCGCGCGGGTGGGTGTGTGGTGGCGCGGGTGTCTTGTCCCGCCAGGCGTTGATCGAGTGCCGCCAGGCGTTGCGGCGTGCCGATGTCCATCCAGAATCCCGCGTGTCGCGCCCCTTTGATCCGCCCTTCTTGCATGGCTTGTCTCAAGAGTGGCGACAGTGGTGCGGGCTGGTTCGGATCGATTCGTTCGAACAGTTCGGGTCGGTAGACACCGATGCCCGAGAATGTGAGCGAATCGGCCCCTGATGACGGCTCGGAAACATGGCCGTCGACATCCAGATGAAAGTCTCCGTCGGGATGATGGGGTGGGTTGTCGGCGAGTAGCAGCCATGCGTGGGCCGACCCCAGTTCGCGGCTGATGCGGTCGGCCGCGGCGGGGTTCCAGTCACACCAGATGTCGCCATTGACCACCAGGAACGGTTCGCTTCCCAGTAGCGGCATGGCGTGGGCGATGCCACCGGCCGTTTCCAGGGCGGGATCCTCGGCGGAATAGCGAATGCACGCGCCAAAACGGGTGCCGTCGCCCAGGGTGTCGACGATGCGGTGGCCCAGCCAGGCGTGGTTGATCACCAGTTCAGTGACACCCGCGCCGACCAAGTGTTCAACATGCCAAACGATCAGGGGTTTCCCGCCGGCCCGCAGCAAGGGTTTGGGCACCGTGTCGGTCAGAGGGCGCATGCGTTCGCCGCGGCCCGCGGCCAGGATCATGGCGCGCATCAGAAGGTGTATCCGACGCCGACCTGGCGGTTGTCCAGGCGATCGAGCAGGCGCAGCAGCGGCCCGAACACGGCATAGCGCCCCGCGACTTGGCGGACATAGGCGCTGACCCGCGGCATGTGGTCGAGGTAGTGGTGCTTGCCATCTCGGTGGGAGAGGCGGGCGAACACGCCAAGGATGCGCAGATTGCGTTGCAGCCCCATCCACTCGTACGCGCGGTGCAGGTCGGAGAAATCGGCAGGGACCGGCAGGCCGGCGGAGCGTGCAGCCTGCCAGTAGCGGATGGCCCAGTCGAGTTGCTGGGCCTCGTCCCATGTGGTGCGCGCGTCCATGACCAGCGAAGCCAGGTCGTATGTCAGTGGGCCCCGCAGCGCATCCTGGAAATCAATGACACCGGGATTCGGACCGTATTCGTCTCCGTCGCACAGCATCAGGTTGGGGGAGTGGAAGTCGCGATGCACGAACACGGTGGGTTGTGCGGCGTTGTCCCGGGCGAGCAGACGGAATGCCTCCCGCAGCACGTTGCGCTCGCCCGCATCGAGTTCCACCTTGCAATGCCTGGCGGCATACCATTCGGGGAACAATGCCAGTTCTTCCAGCAAGCGCGCCTCATCGTAGATGGGCAGGCCGGTGGTGGTGGCCTGCTGCATCCGCACCAAGCCGCCCAGGGCGTCCCGGTATGCTTGTTGGAGCGTCGCGTCGTCCATGCCGGCCTGAATGGCTTGGTAGTAGGTTTGAGTCCCGAGGTCCGACAAAAGTAGAAAGCCCTGCCGAGTATCTTGCGCTAAGATGGCCGGCACATTGATTCCCGTGTCGGACAGAAGCCCGGCCACATGAACGAACGGCCGGCAGTCCTCGTGCGGGGGCGGGGCATCCATGACAATGAGGGTGCGTTCCCCTGCCTGCAAGCGGAAGTAGCGGCGGAAGCTGGCGTCGCTCGAGGCGGCACACAAGGTGTCGACTCTGAGGTGATGCTTCGGGGCCAGTGAATCCAACCAGGCGCCCAGCGCCGCCATTCTTGAGTCGGATTCGGGTGGGGTGACGGGAGGCATGGATTCCTGCGGTTGGGGTTGTTGCAAAGCGTTTCGGCGAGAGTTGCGGCCTGTGCGGGGCTGTCACGGCCGCGGCAGCCCCGGGGGCCGGGATGGACGTGATTTTACTTTGAGTTTCCCGGAGCAAACGCTTGCTTCTCCTATAATACAGGGCCTGTTCATGCTGGGCGGTGCCCAGTGCCAGGGCGGAGCGCCATGACGGGCCAGGCGTTTTCATCATCACGATCGCGGCCAGAGCGGGCCGCGATCGGTGGTTCGCCCCTGAGGGCGGGCCTCGAGGTCTGACTATTTGGCGGTTTTCAGGAGACGGGTTACTCGTGCGTTGGGTCTGGTGGGCAATCTTCTTTGCGGTCGGCGGCGTGCCGGTGGCGCGGGCCGATACGGCCGGGCCACCGATCGGCGCCGGGCTGGCCGCATCGCCGGCCACGCCCGCGCCCACCCTCGATCTGTCTGTCGCCCCCAACCTGCAATTGCACAAGCATCTGAACGAAGACCAGATGTCGGTGTTCCTGTCCGCCGACAAGATCCAGTCGGAACCCGGTGGCAAAGTCATCCTGACCGGTGCCGCGGAGGTGCGGCGCATAGACTCAGTCGTCAAGGGCGATCATATCGACTATCAGCGCGACACGGGCGAGGTGCATGTCCGGGGGAATGGGCTCATCATGCGCGATGCGTCCATCGTCACGGGTCCCGAGATGGACTACAACGTGAACAGCCAATCCGGGAAGGTCGAGTACCCCAGTTTCTGGTTGGGTGCCAATGGCAGCTTCGGCAAGGCCAAGCAGGCCGACATACTCGACCGCCACGACATGCGTCTGCATGATGTCGTGTATGCCGGATGTGGGTGCTCCGATCCACCTTGGTACATCGAATCGCCGACGGTGGATCTGCATTTCCAGGAAAACGAAGGCGTCGCGCGCAACGGGGTGCTGTATTTCAAGGGGGTGCCCCTTCTGGCGTCCCCGTATCTGTCTTTCCCGATACGCAAAGAGCGCAAGTCGGGTTTTCTGATCCCCACCTATGGCATGTCCAGCAATACCGGGGTGGAGCTGTCGCTGCCGTATTACCTGAACCTGGCGCCCAATTACGATGCGACACTGACGCCGCGTCTGATGAGTAAACGCGGCATTCAGCTTGGTGCCGAATTCCGGTATCTGGGGTCCAGCTATAGCGGGTCGCTCAGCGGGACGTATCTGCCCAAAGACAACATCACGGGCGATCCGCGCTGGATGTACATCGTCCAGCACAACCAGGATTTCGGCCATGGCCTGGGCCTGTCCCTGGATATGCGGCGTGTGTCCGACGACAATTATTTTCGCGATTTCTCGACGTTTGGTGTGCTCAATGACACCACCACGACCTATCTGCCCAGTGTCGCCACCCTGACGTCCGCCGGCCACAAATACTGGTACGCCACGGTGCAGTCGTACACGTACCAGACGTTGCAGGATTCCACCACCAATTATCTGTACCCGCCGTTCGACAAACTGCCGGAGCTGCATTTCAACGCTTCCCGGTACGGTTGGGGTGGGTTCGATGTGGAAAGCGACAACTATGTCACGCGGTTCCGGTCTCCGGTTTACACCGGGGGGATATGGAACGCGTCGTATGGCAGCGTCTATGGCCTCCATACCCGGCCCGACGGGACGCGGTTCATGTCGTACGACACGATTTCATACCCCATCACCCGCGCGGGCTGGTATGTCACGCCCAAGGTCGGGCTGCATATGTCCCAGTACAACACCAACTGGTACAACTTGCCTGGTTATCAAGGCTACCCCGACACGCAGAGCCGGGTGCTGCCGATCGTGTCGGTCGATTCGGGCATGACCTTCGAGCGCAACACCACTTTGTTCGGCAACGATGCCATCCAGACGCTGGAGCCCCGTGTCTATTATCTGTGGGTGCCCTATCGCGACCAGTCCCAGATCCCGGTCTATGACACGGCGCTGGCCACGTTCAATTTCACCCAGGCGTTCAGCGACAATATCTTCAGCGGATGGGACCGCATCGCCAATGCCAATCAGGTCACGCTCGGGTTGACCAGCCGCTGGCTGGATGCCGATACGGGATTCGAACGCCTTTCCGTGTCGGCGGCGCAGCGCATATATTTCACCAATCAGCGCGTCACGCTTCCCGGCCAATCCGATTTTGCCCGCACCAACGGGCAGTCCGATTATCTGTTCGGTGTCAATGCCGCGCTGACCGACAAGCTCAACGTTCAGTTCAACGCCCAATACAGCCCCCAGACGCACGAGCGCAATCAGATGTCGGCGTCTTTTCGCTGGCAGCCCAAGCGTCTGGCGACACTTTCCGTGGGCTACCGCTATGAACGGGATCCGGCGCAATTGCTCAATCCCGCCGTCGTCAACAGCCCTGGATACGTCGACAATAGCCGTAATCAAGTCTCCGTCTCGGGCCAATGGCCGCTCACCCAAAAGTGGTACATGATGGGGCGCTACGATTATTCGTTCCAGGAAAATCGCAACACCCAGACCATCGTCGGACTGGAGTACAAGGGGGATTGCTGCTGGACCGCCCGCGCGGTGTTCGAGCGTTATGCCATCTCCAGTCAGGACGTCAACAACGCCATGTTCTTCCAGCTCGAGCTCACAGGCCTTGGCTCGTTGGGCACCGATCCCATGAGCCTGCTGCGCGACCGCATCATCGGCTACGAACCCGTGACCCCACCCACACCCGAAAAAACCACCTTCGAGAGGTACGAATGATGCTCCGACCTTGCTCCTACCGCCGGCTCACGCCGGCGCTGGCCGCCGCGGTCTTCATGCTGACGTGTGGCTCAGCCATCGCGGCCCGGCACGTCACGCACACCACGCCGCCGGCCAAGAGCGCGTCGTCCTCTCCCCAGTTCGTCGACGGCATCGCCGCCGTGGTGAACAAAGACGTGATCACGCTTGGTCAGCTCGCCGAGCGCACGCGCCAGGCACAAGAGCAACTCGCGAAACAGAAGATCACGGCGCCGGATTTACAGACGTTGCGCCGACAGGTGCTCAACCGCATGATCACCGATCAACTTGAGCAGCAGGAAGCCAAGCGGTTGGGTATCGTCGTCACCGACGAGCAGCTTCAGGCCGCCATTAAATCCGTGGCGGAGCGCAACAAGATTCCGGTCGATCGCCTGCGCACCGAGGTCGCGAAGACCGGTGTTTCGTGGGATGAATACAAGCGCCAAGTGCACCAGGAAGTGCTGCAGGACGAGCTTCGTCGCCGTGCGGTGGACAGCACCATCAGGGTGTCGGACGCCGATGTCGATGCCTATCTGAAGACACACGAAGGCGGGGCCAGCCTGTTCGGAGGGACGACGCCCGCGCAAACGCCGGCATTGGCACGACCCACTGCGGCGCAATCCGGTCCGGTCATGCTCGGTTTAGCGCAGATTCTGGTAGCCGTGCCGGATAACGCATCATCAGCCCGAGTGGCGGAGTTGCGCCATAAGGCCGAGGACATTCTGGCGAAACTGCGCGCGGGCGCTGATTTCTCCAGTCTGGCGGCGTCTTCCTCCGATGGACCGCAGTCGATGCAGGGGGGCAACCTTGGCGTCAAACCGGTTGACGGGTGGCCGGATTTGTTTGTTTCCGCGACGTCCAAGCTCAAAGTGGGCCAGGTCACCGGCATTCTGCAGAGTGGCAATGGGTTCCACATCCTGAAGGTACTTTCGCGTAGCGGAGCCAGCCAGGCTCCCGCTTCCCCGCCGCCATCGGAAGCCGCGGCGCCGGGGGCTCCACAGGAAGCGCCGGTCGACAATGGCCCGGAGGTGGTGACGCAGACCCATGCGCGGCACATTCTCATCAAGGTCACCCAGGTGATGTCCGATGCGCAGGCAAAGCAGCGTCTGCTCGAGCTGCGCCAGCAGATTGAAAACGGTGCGGATTTCGCCAAGCTCGCGGAGCGATACTCGCAGGATGCGTCGGCCCCGCAAGGCGGCGATCTCGGCTGGCTCAACCCCGGTGAAACGGTGCCTGCGTTCGAGAAAGCCATGAATGCGCTCAAGGTGGGTCAGGTCAGCGAGCCGGTGAAGACGCGTTTTGGCTGGCATCTGATTCAAGTCCTGGGGCGTCGGACGAAGAACGTGACAGAAGAAGTTCAACGCAATCAGGCGCGCCGCATTCTGTTCGAGCGCCGCGCGGGGCCCGCATTTGAAGAGTGGCTCAGCCAGTTGCGTGGTCGCGCTTACATCGACAATCGCCTGGATCCGGCAGAGAATCAGTCGGGGAGTTGAGCGCACAATGGCTTCGCATCAGGCACGCAAACGCTTCGGCCAGCATTTCCTGACCGATGAGGGGGTGGTGGAGGCCATTGTGCGTGCCATCGCCCCGTCGGCCGACGATGCCATGGTAGAGATCGGCCCCGGGCTCTCGGCGCTGACAGAACCCTTGCTGCGTGCCGTGACGCGCCTGACGGTGGTCGAGCTCGACCGGGATCTGGCGGCGCGCCTGCGCACCCGCCACAACGAATCGAGGCTGCGTGTGGTGGAGGGCGACGCGTTGAATGTCGACTTTTCGGCATTTGGACCGCGTCTGCGCATCGTGGGCAATCTGCCGTACAACATATCGAGCCCGTTGTTGTTTCACCTGCTGAATTGCGCCGATCAGGTCATGGACCAGCATTTCATGCTGCAGCGCGAGGTGGTGGATCGCATGACGGCACAGCCCGCCACGTCGGATTACGGCCGGCTGTCGGTCATGCTCCAGGCGCGTTATGCCATGGAGAAGCTGTTCGACGTGGCGCCCGAGTCGTTCGATCCGCCGCCACGGGTCGTGTCGGCCGTGGTGCGCATGGTGCCGTTG
>DASTNK010000072.1:0-9391 GCA_035720945.1 Burkholderiaceae bacterium | reverse complement strand
CGACGCACACGCGACCGCGATAAAGACTAGCCGCAATGTTAAGCGAAAGCTCTTCATAATGTTCTGGTTCCCGCTGATGGCACCAGGGCGAAACGTGGCGTTCCTGCAAGTCCGGCGGCTCTTCGGGAGCGCTCTGATGGCAGTCGCCGCGCCCACCCGCCAACGAATTAGATGACTTCGCGGAAGGCTGCCGACGCGATGATCACGACCCAGGCTTGTCCGGCGCCCCCGCCGGCCCCTCCGGTGGATACTGCAACAACGACGCCCCGGGCCCGCCCACCTTGTTGTTCATGAGGGCTGACAGCAAATCCACCGGTATCGGAAACACCAGCGTCGAACTCTTGTCCCCCGCCACCTGGGTCAGCGTCTGCAAGTACCGCAACTGCATCGCCGAGGGCTGCTTGGCCAGGGTTTCGGCGGCCTCCATGAGCGCCTGGGCGGCCTGTTTCTCGCCTTCGGCGTGGATGACCTTCGCGCGCCGTTCGCGTTCAGCCTCGGCCTGCCGGGCGATGGCGCGGATCATGTTCTCATTCAGGTCGATGCGTTTGATCTCGACGTTGGTGACCTTGATGCCCCATGAGTCCGTTTGCGCATCCAGGATTTCCTGCACATCCAAGTTCAGTTTCTCGCGCTCGGACAGCATGTCGTCCAGGTCATGCTTGCCCAGCACCGCGCGCAGCGTGGTCTGCGCGAGTTGGCTGGTGGCCTCCAGGTAGCGCTCCACCTGGATGATGGCCTTGTCCGGCGCCATGACGCGGAAATACAGGACGGCATCGACCTTCACCGACACGTTGTCGCGCGAAATGACGTCCTGGCTGGGCACGTCCATGGTCACGACGCGCAGGTCGACGCGCACGATCTGCTGCACCACAGGTATCACGAAGATCAGCCCCGGCCCCTTGACCCCCGAGAACCGCCCCAGTGTGAAGACAACGGCGCGCTGATACTCACGCAATATCCGGACGGCGTTGATCAACACCAGGGCCAGGATGATGACGACGGCGATCACAACGATATCGTAGCTATAGGACACAGTGTTCCCCTTTGTCTTTCATTGAATGTGCATCATCGGCGGGTTCGACCAGCAAGGTCAGTCCATTCAGGCTCACGACGCGCACCAGGTCGCCGGGCGCCAACGCCTGCGGGCTACGCACCTTCCAGCGCTCGCCGCGAACCTCGGCGTAGACGACCGCGCCGTTGACCGACGTGACGACTCCGCGCAGGCCCCGCATCTCTTCGGCGCCGGTGACCACGCGACGCCGGTGCGCCCGCGCCGCCACACTGCCCACGATGAAGAACAGGATGGCACAGGCCACCGCGATGCCGATCAGGAACGGCACCGACAAGCCATAGCCCGGTATCGTTGTATCGGTCAGGAAGATGCCGCCCAGCACGAACGCCACCACGCCCCCGGCGCCGACCACGCCAAACGTCGGCATGAACGCTTCGGCGATCATCAACGCCGTGCCCAGCGCGATGAGCCCGACACCCACCCAATTCACTGGCAGCATCTGGAACGCGTACAGGCCAAGCAACAGGCTGATCAGGCCCGCCACACCAGGCACAGCCAGTCCTGGATTCATGGCTTCGTAGAACAGCCCGAACACACCCGCCATCAGCAGAATCAAGGCGATCTGCGGATCGGCGATGAAACCCAGCACCCGGGTGCGCCAGTCCGGCGACAACACGACGATGTCCGGTTGGCTCGTCGCCAGTGTCACCACGCGACCCGACCCCAGTTTGACCTGCCGGCCATCAAGCTTGGTCAGCAACTGATCCAGGTTGTCGGCGATCAGGTCGATCACCCCGTCCTTCAGCGCCTCGGGCGCGGACAGGCTGGCCGCGTCGCGCACCGCCTTTTCCGCGAAATCGGCGTTGCGGCCGCGCAGTTGCGCAAGACTGCGGATGTAGGCAACGGCGTCGTTCATGATCTTCTTTTTCATGGTGTCGCCCTCGCTGAGCTGTGGCTGGGTTGATGCTTGTTGCCCTACCGACGAGTCAGAGCGTTGCCCAGCCGGGGAACTGGAGGGCCGTGACGATGCCGACGGCTTCGCCGGCGCTTCATCGTTTCCACCCAGGCCAATCGTTACTGGCGACGCCGCGCCCAGGTTGCTGGCCGGCGTCATGGCCGCGATATGGCTGGCGTACAGAATGAACGTTCCCGCGCTGGCGGCACGAGCGCCCGCAGGACTGACGAAGGTGGCGACCGGTACGGGTGACGCCAGGATGTGCTGGACGATGGTCCGCATCGAGGAATCCAATCCGCCCGGCGTGTCGAGTTCGATGACGACCAGTTGAGCGTTGTCATGCGTCGCCCTGTCGATCCCGGCGAGGATGAAGTCAGACGAGGCCGGGCTGATGATGCCGTCCACCTTGAGCACGACGACTTCGTGGGAAGCCACAGCGGCACGCGCCTGCCCGAAAGCCGGCGATACAGCTCCGCCAAGCAGCCATGACATGCCGCACAAGAAGAACCATCGCACTGCCTTTCCCATATCGGCGCCCTCCCGGGCTCACCCCAGCGCCAAACGCCACGTCTTCATCTTACTCGCATTGGTGATGGACATTGGCGACACCGATCTATACGCGAATGAGGCGGGCTGGTTGGCCCCCTCCCCCGGCATGCCGTCACCACGAGCTGTCCATCGAGGCCTGGGGTGGGGCCGGTGTAAGGCGTGCGCCGGATCCACCCCAGGCCTCGATGGACAGCGCCTTCAAATACCCATCATGCCCAATTCTGCAAACAACTTCCCTACCTCACCCGCTCCCACAATGTCACTTCCGACAGCGTGTGCTGGAATTTCCGCTTGGTTTCACGAATGACGAACGGCACTTCGGCCGGCCCGTGCAGCAGGCGGAAATGCGCGCCCAGATGCGCCTTCAGACCATCCAGCGTGGTGTAGCTTTCGCCATCTTTCTTGAATCCGCCTATCCAGGCTTCGCGCGGCGTATGCTCGACCAGCCAAGTGTAGGGCGAGGCGATCATGAGCACACCGCCGGGCACGATGCGCTCATGGATGGCATCCAGGAACTTGGCCGGACTGTAAAGGCGGTCGATGAGATTCGCGGCCAGCACGAAGTCGTAGCCGGCGTACTGCGGCTTCAGGTTGCACGCATCACCTTGGAAGAACGCCACCTTGTTGCGCACGTCGTCTAGGCCCAGCTCCGCCAGGCTGCTGGCGCAATACGACACCAGTTCGCCTTCATCAGCCAGCGTGTAGCGCAGCACGCCCTGCCCCGCCAGCAACACGCCTTGCTCAATGAACCGGGCCGAGAAATCGACACCGGTCACGTGGTCGAAGTGTCGCGCCAGTTCAAACGAGGCTCGCCCCGAAGCACAACCCAGATCCAAGGCGTTGACACGCGGCCGGCCTTCCAGGAACGGCCTGGCCAGTTCCACCAGGCTGCGCGAGAAATTCGGCACGCCGAAGTATTCGGCGCCGTAGTGGAATTCCGCGTACTCGGACATGAGTTTGTCGGTTTCGTAATACGGACTGAGGTTCACAGGCGTCTCGTCGGACACCACATAGCGGAAGCCCGCATGCTGGAAGAAGTGGCGACGGAAGGCGTAGCGTGAGGCACGCACGGCTTCGTTGCCACAGGAAATCCAGGATCCGCCCTTGATCAGGTTGTGGCGTCCATCGAAAGTGGGCGTGGTGAAGTCATCGTACCAGGGGTGCGTGTCGAAGCCATCGAACGGGTACGTGGGGGTCTCGGTCCATTGCCAGACGTTGCCCACCACATCATAAAACTGGCCTTGGCGGAAGCGGTCGACCGGACACGACGAAGCCCAATGATCAAGTTGCAGGTTGGCCGCCACGCGCGACTCGCCCGGGTCGCTCAGACCCGCCACGTCGTACAGGCGATACCATTCGTCTTCGGTGGGCAGGCGCACTGATTGGCCGGTTTCAGCCTTCTTCCAATTACAGAACGCCTTGGCCTCGTGGTAATTGGTCTCCACCGGCCAGTCCCACGGCATGGGCGCTTCTTCGGTCATGAGGCGCAGGCGCCAGGCCTCGCCGTGCGGCACCCAGAATGTGGGATGCGTGACCTGGCTGAACGCCAGCCACTTGCGGCCTTCTTCTTCCCAATAGTCGGGATTTTGATAGCCACCCGCCTCGACGAACAGCAGGAACTCGGCGTTGCTGACCAGATAACGGCTGGCCTGAAAATCGTTGACGTACTCTTCATGGCGACCGTATTCGTTGTCCCAGCCGTACTGCGCGGAAGAAAGCGCCTTGCCCACGCGCACCATGCCGCCATGCACGCGCACCAGGTCATTGTCAGGCGGCGAGCCGGCCTCGGCGTTCAGTGCCACCCAGTTCTCGGAGGGCCGCACATATTGCAAGGCGTGCTGGCGGATCAACACCGACGAGGTTTCCAAGTGGATGCGCTCGTGCTCGATACCCATGACGATGGCCCACCATGGGCTGTCCCAGCCTATGGGTGACTGCAACGGCGTCTTGTCGATGAGCCGCGTGACCAGCGCGCGCACTTTGTCGCGGTAGCGGCGCACCTCGTCCACCGACGGCCACTCGTAATTCGCGTCGTCCAGATCGTCCCAGCTCATTTCATCCACGCCCACGGCGAAGATCGACTCCAGCCGGGCATCGATGCGCTGGTCGATGAGACGCGCCAGCAGCAGCTTGTTGACGAAGAACGTGGCGGTATGGCCGAAGTAGAAAATCAGCGGATGGCGTAGTGAAATAGATTTGACGACAAACGCCTCGTCATTAGCCAGGCACTCGAAGAGGGATTCATAACGGTCGAACGTGGCCGTGAAGTATTCACGCAGCGTGGCGCGCAGGCGGTTGACGTCGGGGTCGGCCAGATTGGGCGTGCGCGGCATCAGCGCCGGTTCGCTGCATTCTTGTGGGGAAGGATTTTTGGGGGCGATGCTGGAGATCGAATGCATGGACGGTTTTCCGGAAATTGCACTGAACGATCCGGCCTCAAGACCAGCCGGCGCCGCTCGGGCGGGTAAGTGCTGATTATCAGTCCAATTATAGTAGTTATATGATCAACTACTAACGTATTTCTGGTTCAGGTGTTGACTTGGGGGTTGAGAGCCGAGGGTATTCTTCAGGGGTTTTCTGGGGTTTTGCGGCGTTGTTTGTTGGTATCTGAAGACGCTGTCCACCGGGGCCTGGGGCGGTTCCGGCACGGCGTGCTTCATCCGGATTTGCCGCGTCCGGGCGGGCGCCTTACACCGGCCCCACCCCAGGCCCCGGCGGACAGCTTGCGGTGATGGCATGCGTGGAGGAGTCGGGCTCAGCCGCCGTGCGATGCGGCGTGCGAAGACGTGCTTGACGCCGACGGGCGCGCGGGTTTTGCCGCCGGGCCTTTCCGGGCGGGCGCGTGATGGCGCATCAGGTAGCGATAGACAAATCCCGGATAAGCCAGCACCAGGAACAGGCTCAGCGACACGGCATAGAACTGCCAGCCCTGCGTGAACGGGTTACCGATGTTCATCTCGAATCCGAAACCCAGCATGCCCACCAGCGCATAAAAAACCAGGACCTCCAGCAGCCGCTCGAAAAACGGCTTGCGCACGGCCATGCCGCGCAGGCGCCAGCCGGTGTACGACAGCAGCAACACCGCCGCGATCAGCCCCCCTGCCAGTTTGCCCAGGAACAGCAGCACCGACAGGGGATCGGCGCCGGAGAAAGTCGCCGTGCCGATGAGCGGGCGGATGAAATAGCCCAGCGCCACCAGCAGCAGGAAGAACACCAGCGATTCCAGCCAGCGCGCGCCGGACGGCCGCGCGTCACCCTCCCGGGCCCATGGCAGCGCGAGCAGCGGCCGTTCGATCAGGAACGGGAGGTTGGCGGTGACGATGGCCAGCACAATGACGAACCAAACTGCGGTGGACTGTTCCATGCCTCTCTTCGCGAAGTTAATGTTCCATTGTGCCGCAAGGCCGGCCCACGGTGCGAATACCCCGACCGGCGGAAGAGGCTTTCAGCCCTCGCCCTATAGCCCCAGCGAGCTGCCGATGGCCTTGATGCACAAGGCCATCAGGCCGCCGGGCAACACCCCCAGCCCCAGCAGCAACAGGCCGTTGAGCGACAGCAGCCCGTTGGCGACCGTGCCGGCGGAGCCGGTGATGACCTCGCCCTCGGGGTCTTCGAAATACGCCACCTTGACGACACGCAGATAATAGAACGCGCCGATCAGCGACAGCATGACCGCCACCACCGCGATCGTCACATGATCCGCGCCCACCAACACCTGCAGCACGCTCAGTTTGGCATAGAACCCGGCCAGCGGCGGAATGCCCGCCAGCGAGAACATGGCCATGAGCAGCGCGCCGGCCAGCACCGGATTGCGACGATTCAGGCCTTTCAGATCGGAGATCTCGTCACATTCTATCCCCTTGCGGGTCATGATCACGATCAGGCCGAAGGTCAGCGAGGTCGAGAACACGTAGATCAGCAGGTAGAACAGCGAGGCGCCGTAGGCTTGTTCGAGCGCCGCGGGACGGTTTGCCACCACGCCCGACAACAGCCCCAGGAACACATAACCCATGTGCGCGATCATGGAGTAGGCCAGCATGCGCTTGAAGTTGGTCTGCGCAATGGCGACGATGTTCCCGACCGCCAGCGACAGCACCGCCAGGATCAGCAACATGGGTTGCCAGTCGAGCGCCACGCCATGCAGGCCCAGCATGACCATCCGCACCATGGCCGCGAAGGCCGCCAGATAGGGCGTGGTGCTCAGGACCAGGGTGACGGAGGTGGGTGAACCCTGGTAGACGTCGGGCACCCACATGTGGAACGGGGCGTTGCCCAGCTTGAACGCGAAGGCCGAAATGACGAACACCGTGCCGAACACCACGGGCAGGCGATGCGCGCCACCACTGATGATGACGTGGGCGATCTGCTGCAACCCCAGCTGGCCGGTGGCGCCGTAGATCATGGACATGCCATAGAGCAGCATGCCGGTGCCCAGCGCGCCCAGCACGAAGTACTTCATGGCCGCCTCGGTGGCCGCCACGTTGTCGCGGCGCAGGGCGATGAGCGCATACAGCGGGAACGACATCAACTCGATTCCCAGGTACACCGTGATCATGTTGCCGGCCGAGATCATCACCATCTGGCCCAGCAGTGTCATGAGCGTGAGCGAATAGAACTCGCCCCCGGTCAGCATGATCTCGTGTTCCTCGGCGTAGTCGCGTCCGTAGACCAGGATAAGCGCCACGGCAAGATAGGTGGCGATCTTCAGCAGATGCGAGAGCGGGTCCACGACATACAGGCCGCCGAAGGCGCTGCCATGCACGCCCTCGCTCCATTGCCACAACGACACCAGCGTGAGGATGAGCAACGACACCAGGGTCAGCGCGAAGGTGGTGCGCCGCTGTACGGACTTCCCGAAGCCGTCGACCAGCAGCACCAGCGTCGCCAGGATCAGCAGCAGAATCTCGGGGGTCGCAAGGGCTATGTGAAAAGAGCTTTGCATAATGATCCAGGCTTACAGTTTCGAAATGGAGACATGGTGCAGCAAGGCCTGTACCGACGAGTGCATGACGTCGGAGAACGGCTTGGGATAGATCCCCATGTACAGCACCGCGATCGCCATGATCCCCATGATGAGGAATTCGCGCTTGTTCAGGTCTTTCATGGTGCCGACCTTGTTGTTGCCGACGGCGCCATAGGCCACGCGCTTGAGCATCCATAGCGAATACCCCGCGCCCCAGATCAGGGCCGTGGCCGCCAGCAGGCCGATCCAGAAGTTGTGCTGAACCGCGCCCATGATGACGGTGAACTCACCCACGAATCCGCTGGTGCCCGGCAGGCCGCAGTTGGCCATCGAGAACAGCACGAAGAAAGCGACGAAGCGCGGCATCATGTTGATGACGCCACCATAGTCGGCGATGCGCCGCGTGTGCAGTCGGTCGTACATGACGCCGATGCACAGGAACATGGCACCCGACACGAAGCCGTGCGAGATCATCTGCATGATGGCGCCTTCGACGCCCGCCGTGTTGAAGATGAAGAAACCCAAGGTGACGAAGCCCATGTGGGCCACGGACGAATACGCCACCAGTTTCTTCATGTCGTCCTGGACGATGGCAACGAGCCCAATGTAGATGACCGCCACCAGCGATAGCGTGATGATCAACCCGGCCAGGCTGTGCGAGGCGTCGGGTGCGATAGGCAGCGAGAAACGCAGGTAACCGTACGCGCCCAGCTTCAGCATGATGGCCGCCAGCACCACCGAACCGCCCGTGGGCGCCTCGACGTGCGCATCCGGCAACCACGTGTGCACCGGCCACATCGGCACTTTCACCGCGAACGAGGCCATCAGGGCCACGAAGATGAGGATCTGCGCGGTGTAGCCAAGCCGCGTGTTCTGCCACGTGAGGATGTCGAACGAGCCACCCGACGCGTGCCACAGATAGATGAAGGCGATCAGGGTGAGCAGCGAACCCAACAGGGTGTACAGGAAGAACTTGAAGGCCGCGTACACCCGGTTCGGGCCGCCCCAGGCACCGATGATGATGTACATCGGGATGAGCGTGGCTTCGAAGAAGATGTAGAACAGCATGCCGTCGAGCGCGGCGAACACCCCGATCATGAAGCCGGACAGGATCAGGAACGCCGCCATGTACTGCGCCACGCGGTGCGTGACCGATTCCCACCCCGCCAGCACCACGATGACGGTGATGAACGAGGTGAGCAGCACGAACCACAGCGAGATGCCGTCGACACCCAGATGGTAGTTGATGGCCAGCGACGTGATCCAGGGCACGTTCTCGACGAACTGCATGTTGGCCGTGTTCGGATTGAAGCCCGTGTACAACGGCAACGTGACCAGAAACCCGAGCACCGCGCCCACCAGGGCCAGCTTGCGCGTGAAACCGGGCCGTTTGTCGCTGCCCAGCGCGAGCACGAGCAGGCCCGCGATGATCGGCACGAAGATCGAGAGCGTCAGCCAGGGGAGAGTAGAAGAAGCCATATCGCCAGCCATCAGTGAACCGTCAGCACGAAAAAGGTAAGGAGAGCCATGATGCCGATGATCATCGCAAACGCGTAGTGATAGATGAATCCGCTCTGCATCAGTCGACCCACTGAAGCCGTCCAGCCGATCAGCCGCGCACTGCCGTTGACGATACCGTCGATCACGCCGCGATCACCGCCCTGCCACAAACCGCGCCCGAGCGCGCGCGTGCCGCGCGCCACCACCTGCTCGTTGAACCAGTCGTCGTAGTACTTGTTGACCAGCAGCGTATACAGGCCCGAGAAGCGCTTGCTCAGCGCCTCCGGTACGCGTGTGTCGATGAGGTAGCAGTACCACGCCACCACCAGCCCCGCGAGCAGCAGCCCGAATCCCGGTGAAACCAGGCCGTGCAGCCCGTAGGCCAGCCAGCCGCGCCAGTGCTCCGCGATCT